>NZ_LFQH01000049.1:0-29151 GCF_001238605.1 Arthrobacter sp. ZBG10
GACCGTGGGTTTGGCGGTGGCGGGGACCGTGAGCGTAAGCCTTATGGTGACAGGTCTGCTGCTGGTGGTGGCGCGGGCCGTGGTTTCGGTGGTGGCGACCGTGATCGCAAGCCGTTCGGCGACCGTCCTTCGGTCGACCGCGAAAACCGTGGTTTCGGTGGTGGCGACCGTGACCGTAAGCCCTACGGCGACCGTCCCTCGGGCGACCGCGACAACCGTGGTTTCGGTGACCGCCCCCGACGTGAAGGCGACGGCGAACGCCGCAGCTTCGGTGGCGGCGACAACCGCAGGCCATACGGCGACCGCCAGGAACGCGCCCCCCGCAGCTTTGACCGCGGTGGCGATTCCGGCCCGCGCAACTTCGGCCGCGACCGCGAAGAAGACCGGCCCGTTCGTGTTCCGAACGCACGCGACCTCCGCAGCGCCAACCGTCCCGACCGCGAACGTTCACCGCAGATCGACGAAGACGTAACCGGCAAGGAACTCGACCGCGCCACCCAGCACCAAATCAAGACCCTGGAACCCAAAAGTGCCGAATGGGTGGCCCGCCACCTGGTGATGGCCGGCCGGCTGATTGACGACGAACCCGAGCTGTCCTTCCAGCATGCCCTGGCAGCGAGCCGCCGCGGCGGCCGCCTGGCAGCAGTCCGCGAAGCCGTGGGCCTCACCGCCTACGCCGCCGGCCATTACGGCGAAGCCCTCCGCGAGTTCCGAACGTACCGGCGCATCAGCGGTTCCAACGTGCACCTGCCCGTTATGGCCGACTGTGAACGTGGCCTGGGCCGTCCGGACCGGGCACTCGACGTGGTCCGTTCCGAAGAAGCACAGGACCTGGATGCGCCCGGCAAGGTGGAGCTGGCCATCGTGGCCTCCGGCGCACGCACCGACCTGAAGCAACTCGACGCCGCCGTTTCCGAGCTGGAAATCGTCCAGCTCGATATCAACCGTGCCTTCTCTTACAGCCCGCGCCTCTTCCGCGCCTACGCCGACGCCTTGGCAGCCGTGGGCCGGACAGATGAGGCCGCAAAGTGGAACAAGCAGGCCGTGGTCGCGGAAAACGCGCTGGGCCAGGGTGTTGACGAAGAACCCGACATCATCGACCTTGGCTGGGACGAGGAAGAGGAAGCCCGCGAGGAAGCCGAACGCCGCCGCCTGCTGGAACGTACCTCCGCGGAAGCCCCGCAGGCAGGCTCGGCACCTTCGGCTGGCGCCGTATCGGCAGAGGCCCTGTCCGGAGCTGGGGTGTCCGGCTCCACCGAAGCGGCCCACGAGGACGCGCAGGACGCCGCGATTGAGGACCAAGAGGCCGACTATTTCGCCTCCGACGACGCCGAATCGGATCTGGACTCCGTTGAGCAGGACGAGCTTGAGCAGGACGATCAGGAGCAGGGCGTCGAGGACCCGGACGACGCCGACAGCGGCGACCAGCCTGCAGACGCCGGTTCGCTGGCGGACCAGGACCGCCGGGAAGACTGACGCGGATGGCTGACGTAACCCTGATTTCCCGGTTTGATGCGCTCCTGGCGGACCTGGACGGCGTTGTCTACGCCGGCCCGGCCGCCATCCCCGGCGCCATCGAGTCGCTGCAACAGCTTGCGGGTGTGGGGGTGGGACTGGGTTATGTGACCAACAACGCATCCCGGTCCCCGGCGCAGGTGGCAGCCCACCTGCGCGATCTCGGTGCACCCGCCGCTGATGAGCAGGTGGTCAGCTCGTCCCAGGCGGCAGCGGACCTCTTGGCGTCGCTGCTGCCCGCCGGCGCCAAGGTCCTGGTGACCGGCAGCGCCGCGCTGGCCCACGAACTGGAACTCGTGAACCTGGTTCCCGTCTCCTCGCAGGACGAGGATCCGGTGGCGGTGGTGCAGGGCTTCGACCCCGGGCTCGGCTGGAAGGACCTTGCGGAGGCTACCTACGTTGTCAACGCCGGTGCGCTGTGGGTGGCCACCAACACTGACATGTCCATCCCGCAGGCCCGAGGCATCGCCCCGGGCAACGGCACCCTGGTGGCAGCTGTCGCGGCGGCCACCGGCCAGAAACCGCGGGTTGCCGGCAAACCCGAAGCGCCGCTCTTCCACTCCGCCGCCAAACGGCTGGGCGCCGAGCGTCCCCTGGTGGTGGGCGACCGGCTCGACACCGACATCCTGGGCGGCAACAACGCCGGTTTCGCCACCGTGGCGGTCCTCACCGGCGTGGATACCCGCGAAACCATCCTCGCCGCCAGGGCCGTGGAGCGCCCCACCTACATCATCGGCAGCCTGCCGGAATTGTTCCAGCCCTACCCGGACGTGACGCACGACGACGGCACCTACACCTGCGGCGCAGCCTCGGCCCGGGTGGCCAACGGCGCAGTCGGGGTCATCGGCAGCCCCGACAGCCTGGACGCCTGGCGCGCTGCGTGCGCCGCCTGGTGGGCTGCAACGCCCGACGCGGCCTCGGCCCAGGCGCCGCAGCTGGCCTGGCTCAATCACTAGACTGGTGGAATGACTGAGCTGAACGCATCCGAGCATTCCGATCCAGTCCAGCCGTCACCGGACTGGCCGGAGGCGGCGGGCCCCGCAATCTCCGATCCGCGGGTGGCTGCGGTGCTGGCCAGGCTGGCAGAGCTCCCCGGGCAGCCCGTTGATACGCACGAAGAGGCGTACGCCGGGCTGCACGACGGGCTTCTGGCCGCGCTTAATGAAGAGCCGGCCGGCGCCGGATCCGCGGACGGCAACGCCTGATGCCGGTCCGTCTTGACCAGGCCCTCGTTGCCCGGGGCCTGGCACGGTCCCGCACGCACGCCGCAGCCCTGATCGCCGAAGGTAAAGTCAGCTCCGCCGGCCAGGTCCTCGCCAAGGCGTCCCTCCAGGTGGACGATGAGCGCGAACTCGCCGTCGAACACGACGCCCAGGACACCTATGCCAGCCGGGCCGGGCACAAGCTCGCCGGCGCGCTGGACGCCTTCCCGGACATTGCCGTGGCGGGCAAAAGGTGCCTCGACGCCGGAGCCTCCACGGGCGGCTTCACTGATGTCCTGCTGCGGCGCGGCGCCGCGCACGTGGTGGCTGTCGACGTCGGACACGGCCAGCTGGTGCCCCGGATCCGGAACGATCCGCGCGTGGAAGTCCATGAAGGCCTCAACGTCAGGTACATGGCAGCGGACGCGATCGGCGGCGCCGTGGCCCTGACAGTGGCGGACCTGTCCTTCATCTCCCTGACCCTGGTGGCGCTGCCGCTGGCGCTGGCCACGGAACCGGGCGGGGACCTGGTGCTGATGGTTAAGCCGCAGTTCGAGATCGGCAAGGACCGCCTGGGCCGCAACGGGGTGGTGACCTCCGAGCGGGAACGCCGGATGGCGGTGGAAAAGGTTGCCAACGCAGCGCTCGACGCCGGCACCGACCTTCGGGGCCTGGCAGCCAGTCCGTTGCCCGGCCAGGACGGAAACGTCGAATACTTCCTGTGGATAAAACGCAGGATGACCCAAGACCTGCCTAAGATCGAAGAGCGGGAGGCAGCCATCGCTGCCTTGCTCGGACGTATCTGGCCGAACCACTAGAGAGCGGAACCTGATGAGCAGGCGTGTCCTTGTCCTTGCCCACACCGGCCGCGAGGAATCACTGAAGGCTGCCTGGGAGGCCTGTGCCCTCCTGCACGCCTCCGGGATGGTTCCGGTGATGCAGGACTCCGAACTGGCTGACATGGAGCGGTTCTTCGGCCACCTGGCCCAGCCTGTGGAGGTGCTGCACAACCAAGTGCAACTCCCGGACGTTGAACTGGTGATGGTCCTGGGTGGGGACGGCACCATCCTCCGCGCTGCTGAACTGGTCCGCGAAGTTGATGTCCCCCTGCTCGGTGTCAACCTGGGGCACGTCGGATTCCTCGCCGAGAGTGAGCGGGCGGACCTCGCCCAGACCGTGCAGTGGATTGCCAGCCGTGAATACACGGTGGAAGAGCGGATGACCATCGACGTGCAGGTGTGGGTCAAGGGCCAGAAGATCTGGCACACCTGGGCCCTGAACGAGGCCGCCATCGAAAAAGCGAACCGGGAACGGATGCTCGAAGTGGTCACAGAAGTGGACGAACGTCCGCTCACGTCCTTTGGTTGCGACGGCATCGTTGTGGCCACCCCCACGGGATCCACCGCCTATGCCTTCTCCGCCGGCGGACCCGTGGTGTGGCCGGAGGTGGAGGCCCTGGTTATTGTCCCCATCAGCGCCCACGCCCTGTTTGCCAAACCCCTGGTGGTCTCGCCGCGGTCCCGGCTCGCCGTGGAAATCCTCAGCCGGACGGACGCCCAGGGCGTGCTGTGGTGCGACGGCCGGCGGTCCGTGGACCTGCCTCCCGGAGCACGCGTGGAAGTCACCAAATCCACCACCCCCGTGCGGCTGGCCCGCACCCACCAGACCCCGTTCTCCGCCCGGCTGGTCCGCAAGTTCGAACTGCCCATCCACGGCTGGCGCGGCCCCGTGCCCAAGGCCGAGTCGGTCCACACCGGCCCCATCCCGATCGTCCGGACGCCGAGGGTCATGCCCCCGCTGCCCGTGCCGCCGGACCACGAGGCCGCCCCCACCGATCCACCGACTGCAAAGTGACACCATGCTTGAAGAACTGAGAATCCGCGATCTGGGCGTCATCACCGACGCAACGCTGCCGCTGGGGCCGGGACTGAGCGTTGTCACCGGCGAAACCGGTGCCGGCAAAACCATGGTGGTGACCGCCGTCGGGCTCCTGCTGGGCGCCCGCGCCGACGCCGGCGCAGTCCGCAGCGGTGCCAAAAGTGCCACCGCCGAAGCCGTCCTGAAGCTCGACGCCGGCCACCCCGCCGTCGTCCGCGCCGTGGAAGCCGGTGCGGACGTTGAGGAGTTCGACGGCGGCGCTGAACTGATCCTGGCCCGCAGGCTGGGCTCGGACGGCCGCAGCCGTGCGTTCCTGGGCGGCCGGGCGGCCCCGGTGGGTGTCCTCGCCGAGATCGGCGAAACGCTGGTGGTGGTCCACGGCCAATCGGACCAGATCAGGCTCAAGGGCGCCACCGCGCAGCGCGGGGCGCTGGACAAGTTCGCCGGGGACACCCTTGCCGGGCCGCTGGCCGCCTACCAGGACCTCTTCGCGCACTGGAAGTCCAGCCAGGCGGAACTGGACGCCCTGCGCAATGCCGCCCGCGACCGGCTCCGCGAGGCGGAGTCCCTGCAGGTGGCCCTGGCCGAGATCGACGAAGTTGATCCGCAGCCGGGGGAGGACGAGTCGCTTAAGGCCGAGGCTGTAAAGCTTGCCAACGTGGAGGAACTCCGGATTGCCGCGAGCACCGCCCACCAGGCGCTTATCGCCGAAGATTTCGGCGACGCCGGTGACGCCACTACCCTGGTGGACGCTGCCAAACGGACCCTGGAACATGTGGCGGAGCACGACGCCGAGCTCGGCCAGGCCGCGGCCCGGCTGGCCGAGGTGGGTTTCCTGCTCAACGACATCGCCACCGACCTGGCCAGTTACCAGGCCGGTCTGGACACTGAAGGCCCGGAGCGGCTCGCCGAAATTGAGGAACGGCGGGCGGCGCTGGCGAAACTCGTCCGCAAATACGCGCCCACCATCGACGAGGTGCTCGGGTGGGCCGACCGCTCACGGGTGCGCTTCGACGAACTCCAGGACGACTCCACCCGCATCGAAACACTCGAGGCCGATGTTGCCCGCGCCGAGGCGGAACTGAAGAAACTGGCAACAGGCATCACTAAGATCCGCACCAAGGCGGCCAAGGACCTATCGTCCCGGGTCAGCGCGGAGCTCAAGGCCCTGGCCATGGCTGATGCCACCCTGGTGATCACGCTGGAGCCAGCCGCCGTGCACGGCCCCCATGGCGCGGACGAGATCGCCTTCCTGCTGCAGCCGCATTCCGGCGCCCCCGCCAGGCCCTTGGGCAAGGGTGCGTCCGGCGGTGAACTGTCCCGTGTGATGCTCGCCATCGAAGTGGTGCTCGCCGCAGTGGACCCCGTCCCCACGTTTGTGTTTGATGAGGTTGATGCCGGCGTCGGCGGCCGGGCGGCTGTGGAGATCGGCCGCCGGCTGGCCATGCTGGCCCGGCACGTCCAGGTCCTGGTGGTCACCCACCTGCCGCAGGTGGCAGCTTTCGCCGACCAGCACATCACGGTCACCAAAACCTCCGTCAGGGGAGCCGACGGCGGCACGGCCACCGGCTTCACGTCCAGTGATGTGCGACTCCTCGACGGCCCCGAACGGGTCCGCGAACTTGCCCGCATGCTGGCCGGGCAAGAGGATTCCGAGTCCGCCCGCGCCCATGCCCAGGAACTGCTGGATGACGCAAAACTCCTGCCGCAGCGGGCCTGATGGCTGCAGTCCGGAAATATTTTGAGAGGTCCACCCCTTGAACATCCGCCACGGTGGGACGCACACTTGAACGTTTGGGACAGCCGGTACCCGACCCGTGGAAGGCTCAATTGATGATAGGCTCGAATTCCGTGGTGCAGCGATCAAATTCCCGTGTAAATTCCCGGTTCCCGGGTTCATCCAAGACGACCAAACACATCTTCGTAACCGGTGGTGTGGCGTCCTCGCTCGGTAAGGGACTCACGGCTTCCAGCCTTGGTCACCTCCTGCGGGCCCGCGGCCTGTCTGTAACTATGCAGAAGCTCGATCCCTATCTGAATGTGGATCCGGGCACCATGAATCCCTTCCAGCACGGCGAAGTCTTCGTGACCGACGACGGCGCCGAGACGGACCTTGATATCGGGCACTACGAGCGTTTCCTCGACGAGAACCTCGAAGGCTCCGCGAACGTGACCACCGGCCAGGTGTACTCCACGGTGATCGCCAAGGAGCGCCGCGGCGAATACCTCGGCGACACCGTCCAGGTCATCCCGCACATCACCGATGAGATCAAGCGCCGGATGCGCCTGCCCGCAGAAGGCAAAAACGCCCCGGACGTCATCATCACCGAAATCGGCGGCACGGTGGGGGACATCGAATCCCAGCCGTTCCTCGAATCCGCACGCCAGGTCCGCCAGGACATCGGCCGCGGCAACGTCTTTTTCCTGCACGTGTCCCTGGTCCCGTACATCGGCCCCTCCCAGGAACTGAAGACCAAGCCAACACAGCACTCCGTGGCCGCCCTGCGCTCCATCGGCATCCAGCCCGAAGCGATCGTCATCCGCTCGGACCGCGAAGTTCCGGACGCCATGCGCGAGAAGATCGGCCGCATGTGCGATGTGGACATCGACGCCGTGGTCAACGCCGCCGATGCGCCCAGCATCTACGACATCCCCAAGACCCTGCACACCCAGGGCCTGGACTCCTACATCGTGCGTGCCCTGGACCTCCCGTTCAAGGACGTCGACTGGACCAGCTGGGACAAGCTCCTCGAAGCAGTCCACAACCCCAAGCACCACGTCGAAATTGCCCTGGTGGGCAAGTACATCGACCTCCCGGACGCCTACCTGTCCGTGACCGAGGCACTGCGGGCCGGCGGCTTCGCCAACGACACCAAGGTCCAGATCCGCTGGGTTCCCTCCGACGAATGCGAAACGCACGAAGGTGCCGTCGCAGCACTCAAGGGTGTTGACGCCATCTGCGTTCCCGGCGGCTTCGGCATCCGCGGGCTGGAAGGCAAGCTGGGCGCCCTGAAGTTCGCCCGCGAAACCCGGCTGCCCGTCCTGGGCCTGTGCCTGGGCCTGCAGTGCATGGTCATCGAGTATGCCCGGAACGTGGTGGGCCTGGAAGGCGCGTCCTCGTCCGAGTTCGAGCCGGACTCCAAGTACCCGGTCATTGCCACCATGGCAGAGCAGCTGGAATTCGTTGAAGGCGGCGGCGACCTCGGCGGCACCATGCGCCTGGGCCTCTACGAAGCCAAGCTCGACGCCGGTTCGGTCATCGCCGAAACCTACGGCAAGACCACCGTCAGCGAACGGCACCGCCACCGCTACGAGGTCAACAACAAGTACCGCGACCAAATCGCCGCCGAAGGACTGGTCTTCTCCGGCACGTCCCCGGACGGCAAGCTGGTGGAGTACGTGGAGCTGCCCGCGGATGTCCACCCCTACTACGTGGCCACGCAGGCGCACCCCGAGCTGAGCTCGCGCCCCACCCGGCCACACCCGCTGTTCGCCGGCTTGGTCAAGGCCGCCCTGGCCCACCAGAACGGCACCGACACGGTAACCGCCGGCGCCTCGAAGGCCAAGCAGTCCGGTACGGTAGCCGCTAAGTAGTCCACAACGGAAAAGAGACGGCGCGATGCCCGGTACACCTGAAACCACCCCTGCCAGCAGGCAGGTTTCGGATGCACCGAGCCCGCGCCGTCTTTTGTCCACGGAGCAGGTCTACAAAGGCCGGATCTGGGACGTGGTCAGTGACACGTTCACGCTCCAGGACGCCGGAGCGCCCCTGACCCGCGACTACATCGACCACCCCGGCGCCGTGGCCGTCCTGCCCATGAACGCGGACGGCCAGATCCTCCTGCTCCGGCAATACCGGCACCCCGTGGGCATGGACCTTTGGGAAATCCCGGCCGGCCTCCTCGACATTGAGGGCGAGGACTTCGTGGTGGGCGCTGCCCGGGAACTGGCCGAAGAGGCCGACATTGCCGCCGGTACCTGGAACGTCCTGACCGACTTCTTCAACTCCCCGGGCTCCTCCAGCGAAGCCATCAGGATCTACCTTGCCCGGGACCTGACGGAGATCCCGCACCACGAACGGCATGAGCGCACGGACGAGGAAGCGGAAATCGAATTCCACTGGATCAGCCTTGATGAGGCCGTGGCGTCCGTCCTGGCCGGCCGGCTGCACAACCCGTCCGCCGTCGTCGGCATCCTGGCCGCCGCCGCTGCCCGGGCCAACGGATACGCTGACCTGCGGCCGGCGGACGCTCCCTGGCCGGCGCACCCCAGCCAGCGCTGATGGTCCCCGGCCCCTCGGCAGAGGCGATCCCGGCGGAAGCACCGGCACCGCAGGCACCGGCACCCCCTGCGCCGCCGCCGTCGGCCGTTGACCGGGGGATCACTGACTACCTCCAGCACATGGGCGTCGAACGCGGCCTGGCCGCCAATACCCTCGCCGCATACCGCCGCGACCTGTCCCGGTATGCCCGGTACCTGATGGCCGCTGGCCGCAACCAGCCGGCGGACATCACCCGGCACGATGTCACAGGATTCGTCCGTGCCCTCTCGGAAGGATCCGACGGCGGCTCAGTGCTGGGGGTGCGCTCCGCCGCCCGGACAGTCGTGGCCGTCCGCGGGCTGCACAAGTTCTGGGCCCTGGAGGGCTACACCACCGCCGACCCCGCCAGCGAAGTCCACCCGCCCATGCCGGGCAAGCGCCTGCCCAAAGCCATCAGTGTTGACGAGGTGACCCGGATCCTCGAGGCTGCCGGAACCGACACGGCGGCGGGGCTCCGGGACCGGGCGCTGCTGGAATTCCTGTACTCCACCGGTGCCCGGATCAGCGAGGCCGTGGGCCTGGACGTTGATGACATTTCCCTGGCTGGCCCGGACGAAGGCCCGGCGGTGGTTCGGCTGTTCGGCAAAGGATCCAAGGAACGGCTCGTGCCGCTGGGATCCTATGGCGCCCGTGCCGTTGACGCGTACCTGGTGCGTGGCCGCCCGCTGCTGGCCGCCAAGGGCAAAGGCACACCCGCGCTTTTCCTGAACGCCCGGGGCGGCCGGATCAGCCGGCAGAGCGCCTGGACCATCCTGAAGGCCGCCGCCGAAAAAGCCAACATCACCCGTGACGTCTCGCCGCACACGCTCCGGCACTCGTTCGCCACCCACCTGCTCGAGGGCGGCGCAGATGTCCGTGTAGTCCAGGAACTGCTGGGGCACGCCTCGGTGACCACCACCCAGGTGTACACCCTGGTCACGGCGGACACCCTGCGGGAAATCTACGCTGCAGCGCACCCCCGGGCCCTGGGCTAGGTCCCCGGCGCCGGCCTAAAGCACCGCTTCGATGGTCAACTCCACGGCGCCCAGCAGGAACGCGAGCACGGAGGATCCCATGGCAGCCACCAGCATCAGGCCCGGATGCGCCAGCCCGATCACCACGCGGCGCAGCCGCGGCCGGCCCCGCAGGAACGACTTTGGCACCCTCGACAGGACGGGGAACTGCCGCCAGCCGCGAAGCCGGCGCAGGAACCAGGCGCAGCGCGCCACAAAGGCCAGCCACAGGAGCGAGACCACCAAAGGGACCATGGCGGCCATCAGGTTCAGCCCCAGCGCCGTCACCTCCCGTTCTGAATCTCCCGCCAGCGCCTGGATAGTGGTGGAGATCGAAGCGCTGAGCACCACCGAGACCGCCCAGACCATAAACGCCGCCACCAGTGCCAGGAACCTCACAAAAAAGAGCCCCAGCACCGACTCCCGGACCGGTTTCACTTCGGTCCGCGGCGTGACATGCAGGACCGTCAGCGTGCACACCAGCGTGGGCAGGGCAGCCATGCCCACCAGCAGGTACCAGGTCCAGCCGGCCAGGTCCACAAATTCGTCGACGGCGATCAGCGCAGTCCAGAACCCGGCCCAGGCCCAGCCCCAGTGCAGCGGGTTGCGGACCAGCCAGGCGGGCAACCGCGCGTCGATCGTTGAGCTGCGGGCAGGCCGGAGCGCGTGGGCTGATTCTGGAGTCACAGGTAGAGCTTCCCACATGCCGGTGCCGCCGGCGCCGTGTGTCCGGGCGGCGCAACTAGGCTTGGCGCATGACTGCAGCACAGGTGACCCTCTGTTTCCTCCTCCGCGACGCAGCCGGCGGCCAGGAGGTCCTCCTGGGGCTCAAGCGCACCGGCTTCGGCCGCGGCAAGGTGGTGGGCGTAGGCGGCCATGTCGAACCGGGGGAGACCGTGCGGGCCGCAATCTGCCGCGAGGTACGCGAAGAGGTGGACGTTGTGGTTGCCGCCGCGGACCTGGTGCCGGCCGGAACCGTCGACTTTGTTTTCCCTTACCGGCCGGAATGGGACATGTTCACCACCGTGTTCCTGGCCCACCGCTGGGAAGGCGAGCCGTCCGAAAGTGATGAGATCACGCCACAGTGGTATCCAGTGGTGGAACTGCCCGTCCGGCAAATGTGGGCGGATGCCGAACACTGGCTCCCGGCCATGATCTCCGGGCGGCGCACCGACGTCAGGGTGGAACTGGCCGCCGACAACGACAGCGTCGCTGCCGTCAGCTACGCGGACTGGCCCGCAGGCCCGGCCAGGCCGTGACCCTGGAACACGTGCACGACGGCGGCACCCGCCGGGTGCCTCAGTGGCCGCCCCACCGGTATTCGTTCTCCGGCCGTCCCGGCGTACCGTAACGCGCCGTCCGGGAGACCGTTCCGGCGTCGGCCAGGTACTCGAGGTAGCGCCGGGCCGTCACCCGGGACATGCCCAGGGCGTCCATAACTTCCGTCGCCGAGACCGCGTACTGCTGCTCCTGCAGGAACTCCTGGACTGAGCCCAGGGTGGAGCTGGACAGGCCCTTGGGCAGCGGCAGTTCCGACGGGGCCCGGAGGCTGGCGAATGCCTGGTCAACCTCGCTTTGGGACGCCCCGGCCCGGCCTGCGCCGGCGCCCGCCCCGGCCAGCTGCCGGCGGAACTGCCGGTAGCTCTCGAGTTTGTCCGCGAACGTGGCAAAAGTGAACGGCTTGATCAGGTACTGGACCACGCCGATGGCCACGGCGCTGCGCACGATCGCCAGCTCCCGGACGGCGGTGATCGCGATGATGTCCGCCAGGATCCCGGCGGACCTCATCCGCCGGGCGATGTCCAGGCCGTGCAGGTCCGGCAGGTTCATGTCCAGGAGCACCAGCTCCACCGGATCGCCCGCCGCTGAAAACTCGGTGAGGAGGCGCAGCGCCGACTGGCCGTCCGGTGCGGTGCCGGCGAGCACAAACCCTTCCAGCCTGCCCACGTAGGCCGCATGCGCAGCGGCGGAGATGGCCTCGTCCTCAACAACGAGGACGCGGATCTCTCTCACGGTCAGTGCTCCTTTTCGGCGGGTTCGGCCGGTTCGGCGGGCAGGGTTGCCGGCAGGAAAACCTCGAACTTGGCACCGCGCCGGCCGTTGATGGCCAGCGTACCGCCCAGCCGCTGCACTGCCTGCCGCACCAGCGCCAGGCCGATGCCCCGGCTGCCCTGCCCTGACTGCTTGGTGCTGTAGCCGTGCCGGAAGATGTTCTCCGCGGCGGCCGCGCTGATGCCGGCGCCGGAATCGTGGACCGTCACGTCCAGGCCTTCCTCATCCGACTCCACCGTCAGCTGCACCCGGCGCGGCGGGGGGCCGTCTGCGGCTGCATCGATCGCGTTGTCCAGCAGGTTGCCCATGATGGTCACCAGGTCCTGGACTGCGACGCCGGCCACTGTGCCGGAGCCAAGGGCTGCCACGTCCAACTGGACGCCACGCTCGTGGGCTTCGGCCACTTTGCCCATCACCAGGGCCCCCAGGACCGGCTCGTCCACCGAACTGACCATGTCATCGGTCAGCCGCTGGCTCAGGGCCAGGTCCTGGGTGGCGAAGTCCAGCGCCTCCTGGGTCCGGCCCAGCTCCAGGAGCGAGACCATGGTGTGCAGCCGGTTGGCATGTTCGTGCGTCTGGGCCCGCAGCGCCCCGGAGAGGGTGCGCATGGTTTCCAGCTCGTTGCCCAGCGCCTCGATCTCGGTCCTGTCCCGCAGCGTGGCCACGGTGCCGTAAACATCAGCCCTGCCCCGGGAGCCAGCCCCTGCCGGCCCCTTCGCCGGCGCCTGGTTCACCACCAGGATGCGCGAACCGGCCAGGATGATCTCGTCCTTGACGGTCCGTCCCGACTCGAACAGCCGCCGTAGGCCATCGTCCAGCGGCAGGTCCGCCAGCTGCGGTGGCCTGGTGGGGTCCAGGCTGCTGGCCGCAAGGCCCAGGAGCTCGGCGGCCTGGTCGTTGTACATCACCACGCTGCCGCGGGTGTCGATGAGGATGAGTCCTTCCCGGACCGAGTGCAGCACGGATTCGTAGTAGGCGAAGAGCTGCGAGAGCTGCTCCGGCCCCCAGCCGCGGGTGACCCGGCGGAGGTAGCGGCCCAGCAGCCACGATGCCAGGGAACCGCCCAGCAGCAGGGCCAGGCCGATGGCGAGCAGGGCAGGCAGCCGGGCGGCAAACGCCACGTCCACGGTGCGGACCGTGACGCCCGCGGCCACCAGGGCGCGGACGGTTCCGCCGGCGTCCTTCACCGGCACGATGGTCCGCACGGACGGGCCCAGGGTTCCCGCGGTGACCTCGGTGAACTCCTGCCCCTGCAGGGCGGCGTCAATGGAACCGATGTACGGCCGGCCCAGCTCCTCGTCCCGGGGGTGGGTCCACCGGGTCCGGTCCGGGGCCATGATGGTGATGAAATCGACGTCGGCCCCTGCCATCACCTCCCGGGCGTAAGGCTGCAGCAGGGCTGAGGGGTCCGGCGTCGCCGCTGCCTCCAGCACCAGGGGACTGGCGGCGATGGCGGAGGCGATGCCGGCCATGCGCAGGCCTGCCTCGTCATACGTGCGGTCCCTCGCGTCCAGGTAGGTGGCCGTCCCCACCACAGCGATGAACGCCACCACAATCAGCAGGTTCGCCACAAACAGCCTGCGGGCGATACTCCAGCTGTGGATCATCAGTACCTCCCACGACCAATATGAACGCAACGGTGAGCTGCGTCACGGTGTGCCCAATGATGGATATCACACCGCAAGGACGCCTTGAGCCCAGAATCTGTGCCGCAGCGTCTTCAAGATTATCCATAAGGAGACACATCATGGCCTCTCAACGAGGAGAGTCGCTCGGCACCCCCAAGGCCAAGCGCAAGGGCATCGACAAGTCGCACTACCTTTACATCGCCGTCATCGCCGCCGTAATCCTCGGCGCCGTGGTGGGCCTGATGTTCCCCGAGGTGGGCAAGTCACTCAAGCCCCTCGGCGACGGCTTCATCAAGCTCATCAAGATGATGATCGGCCCGGTCATCTTCTGCACCATCGTCCTTGGCATCGGTTCCATCGCCAAAGCAGCCACGGTGGGCAAGGTGGGCGGCCTGGCCCTTGGCTACTTCGTCCTGATGTCCACGTTCGCCCTGGCCATCGGCCTGGTGGTGGGCAACCTGATCCACCCCGGTGAGGGCCTGAAGCTCACCCCCTACGACCCCACCAAGCCGGCCGCCACCGACCCCACCGTCGCGTTCCTGCTCGGCATCATCCCCGGCGACATTCCGGTGCTGCCCACCCTGCTGGCCGCCATCCTGGTGGGCTTCGCACTCCAGAAGATGGGCCCGCAGGGCGCCCCGATCCTCAAGGCCATCGGCCACGCCCAGACCCTGGTCTTCCGGATCCTCATCATGATCATGTGGCTCGCCCCGATCGGCGCCTTCGGTGCCATCGCCGCCGTCGTCGGTGCCACCGGCTTCCAGGCCATCGTGAGCATGTTCACCCTGATGCTCGCCTTCTACATCACCTGCGCCCTGTTCATCGTCATCATCCTCGGCGGGCTCCTCAAGGTGGTCACCGGCGTGAACATCTTCAAGCTGATGAAGTACCTGGGCCGCGAGTACCTCCTGATCTTCTCCACCTCGTCCTCCGAAGCAGCGCTGCCCCGCCTGATCGCCAAGATGGAACACCTGGGTGTCTCCAAGCCTGTTGTCGGCGTCACGGTCCCCACCGGCTACTCCTTCAACCTCGACGGCACCGCGATCTACCTGACCATGGCCTCCCTTTTCGTGGCCAACGCCATGGGCACGCCCCTTGACCTGGGCGCCCAGATCTCCCTCCTGGTCTTTATGATCATCGCCTCCAAGGGTGCAGCCGGCGTCACCGGCGCCGGCCTGGCCACCCTCGCCGCCGGGCTGCAGGCCCACAAGCCCGAACTGCTGGGCGGTGTCGGCATGATTGTTGGCATCGACCGCTTTATGTCCGAGGCCCGCGCCCTGACCAACTTCACCGGCAACGCGGTGGCCACCATCCTGGTGGGCACCTGGGTCAAGGAAATCGACGGCGACCAGGTGGGCCGCGTCCTCTCCGGCGAAGTGCCCTTCGACGAGCAGACCATGATCGCCGGGCACGGCGAAACGGTCCCTGCCGCCGACCCGGGCACCGAAACGAAGCAGGTCCCGGTCAACGCCTGACCAGCAACCCCCCAAGCACCCACCGCCTCCGCAGCCTGAGCTGCGGGGGCGGTGGTGTTTACCGGGAAAACCCCAACCTTCGACCTCAACCAGAAGGTCAAGGCTCAACATCCGGGAAAAGTCAAGTTGCCCGGAAAGCCCTGCCCGCGGCTGTAACCTTGGGAAGAAGAAGGAACGCCGCCGGCCCGTCCGGCGGCAGGACATCACCGTCAGTGAAAGTGTGGATAGATACGTGAGCAGCGAACAGGGTTCGGCAACTCTGGAGGGCACGGAATTCGACCTGGACAACACGGTCATGGGCCCCACCGGGCGTCCGTACCGTGAGTTCCCCGAGCCCGCGCCACTGTCCTCCCACGGTCCGGCGCGGGTCATCGCCATGGTCAACCAGAAAGGCGGAGTGGGTAAAACCACCTCCACCATCAACTTGGCTGCGGCCCTGGCCGAATACGGCCGCCGCGTCCTCCTGGTGGACTTCGACCCGCAGGGCGCCCTGTCGGCAGGATTCGGGATCAACCCGCACGAACTGGACCTCACCGTCTACAACGTCCTGATGGACCGCAAAGTGGACATCCGCGATGCCATCCACCAGACCGGTGTGGAAAACGTCGACCTGCTGCCGGCCAACATCGACCTGTCCGCCGCGGAAGTCCAGTTGGTCAACGAAGTTGCCCGCGAGCAGGTCCTTGACCGTGCCCTGAAGAAGGTCCAGGACGACTACGACGTTGTCCTGATCGACTGCCAGCCGTCCCTGGGCCTGCTGACCGTCAACGCCCTCACCGCCGCGCACGGCGTCATCATCCCGCTGATTTGTGAGTTCTTCGCCCTTCGCGCCGTGGCGCTGCTGGTGGAAACCATCGACAAAGTCCAGGACCGGCTCAACCCGCGCCTGCAGGTGGACGGCGTGCTGGCCACCATGTACGACGCCCGCACCCTGCACAGCCGCGAAGTCATCACCCGGCTGGTGGAAGCGTTCGGCGAGAAGGTCTTCGAAACCGTCATCAAGCGCTCCATCAAGTTCGCGGACGCCACGGTGGCAGCTGAGCCCATCACCAGCTACGCCGGCAACCACGTGGGGGCTGACGCCTACCGCCGGCTCGCGAAAGAGCTGATTTCCCGCGGCGGCGCACCCTAGCCACGCCGTGGCCGAAACCAAACCCGGCTTCGAAGTACGGCTTGCCAACTTCACGGGCCCCTTCGACCTGCTCCTGGCCCTGATCGCCAAACACCAACTGGACATCACCGAGGTTGCCATCGCCACGGTGACCGACGAATTCATCAAGTACATCCGCAACCTGCAGCAGCAGGGCGGCGAGTGGGCCCTGGACGAGGCCAGCGAGTTCCTGGTGATCGCCGCGACGCTGCTGGACCTCAAGGCGGCCCGGCTCCTGCCTGCGGGCGAGGTGGAAAACGAGGAAGACGTCGCGCTCCTCGAGGCCCGCGACCTGCTGTTCGCCCGGCTGCTGCAATACAAGGCGTTCAAGCAGGTCGCGTCGCTGCTGGGGGACACCCTGCATGAGGAGGGCCAGCGGTTCCCCCGGCAGGTGGCGCTGGAGGGGCACTTCGCGGCCATGCTGCCCGAACTGGTGTGGAAACACAGTCCCGAACAGTTCGCCGCCCTTGCCGCAGGCGCCCTTAACCCCAAAACGGCCCCGCCCCCGGAGGTGGGCCTGGCCCACCTGCACGGACACGGCAGCAACGTCAGCGTGAAGGAGGAGGCCGAGCGCCTGGGCCTGCGCCTGCGGCAGCAATCACCCCTGACCTTCCGGGAGTTGATCGCCGATGCGGATTCGTCCCTGGTGGTGGTGGCCCGCTTCCTGGCCCTGCTGGAACTGTTCCGGGACAAAGCGGTGTCCTTCGACCAACCGGTGGCGCTGGCCGAACTCGCCGTGCACTGGACCGCGGGCCACGGCGACTGGTCCGCTGAGAATCTGAGCGAAGAATACGAGGAACAACTGTGAACCACGAAGTACCGAACGCCGGAGCCGGTGCGCAGGTCCACGAACTTCCCGGCGGTGCGAAGTCCGCCCTCGAGGCCGTCCTGATGGTCCTGGACCAGCCCGCCACGGAGGAGGAGCTCGCCGCAGGGCTCGAGCTGGACGTCCCCGCCGTCCGCGGCCTGCTCGAAGAACTGCAGCGCGAGTATAACGGCTATACTGTTAAAGCCCCGGATATGGAAAAGGCCAGCAACGCTGGTTTCGGCTCCAGCCCCCGGGGTTTTGAATTGCGGAACATCGCCGGTGGCTGGCGGATCTACTCCCGCACGGACTTCGCCGGCATCGTGGGCAAGTACGTGCTGGATGGACAGACGGCCAGGCTCACGCAGGCGGCATTGGAAACCCTTGCGGTCATCGCGTACCGCCAGCCCGTTTCTCGGGCCAGGGTGTCTGCAATTCGCGGGGTCAACGTTGACTCTGTCGTACGGACACTCGCCCAGCGCGGGCTGATTGAGGACTCGGGAACAGATCCCGAGTCCGGCGCCATCCTCTACCGGACAACCTCGTATTTCCTGGAGCGGATGGGCATCGGTTCCGTCGCCGAGCTTCCGCAGCTGTCTCCCCACCTACCGGGGCTGGACGGCATCGCGGAGTTCTACGACGCCGAACGAATGTAGGCGGGGCACGTCCCCGCCTGCGCAAGATTACTCATCAGGGCAGACGAAGTCTGCACGGCTGGTTAGGGTTGTCCTTGGACACCTTTAAGAGCCAAAAACATTGAAGGACGGGTCATGACACAGGCGGGACGCCAGGGTTCACCACGTAACGGTTCGGGACGCAACACTTCCGGACGCAACACCCCCCAGGGGGGCGGCTTCAACGGCGGCTCCCGCGGCGGCGCGCCAAAGCGCGGCGCCGGATTCAACGGCGGCGGCGGGTTTGCCGGCGGCGACCGGCCGCACCGCGCCCCGAAACCGCGCGAGGAACGCTTCGTCGATCCGGACCTCGAGGCCACGGACAGCGGCCGCGGCCCGGACGCGAACCCGGCCAGGCCGGCGTCGCGCAAGCCTGCAGCACGCAAGCCCGGCGCCAAGAAACTGCCCGGCACCCCTGGCGCCCCGAAAGCCAAACCGCGCACCGGCAAGCCCGGCGCAGCCGCGTCACGGGCCTTCGGCAGCGAACGCTTCGGCCAGAACCTGGGCCCGGTCCGCCGGCCCGCCCGGAAGAAAGGCCCCCGCGGCGACGTGCCCCAGTCGGACCTGCACGACTCCGACGGCATCCGCCTGCAGAAAGTCATGGCCCAGGCCGGCGTGGCGTCACGCCGAGTCTGCGAAGAGATGATCGCCGAAGGCCGCGTGGAGGTTGATGGCCAGGTGGTCACCGAACTCGGCGTCCGGATCGACCCCAAGACCGCAGTCATCCACGTGGATGGCCTGCGGATCCAGCTGGACGAAACCCTCTCCTACCTGGTGTTCAACAAGCCCAAGGGCGTTGTGTCCACCATGGAGGATCCTGACGGCCGGCCCTGCATCAGCGACTTCATCCGCCACAACCACGGCGAACGCCTCTTCCATGTAGGCCGCCTCGACGTGGCCACCGAGGGCCTGCTGCTGCTGACCAACGATGGGGAACTCGCCAACCGGCTGACGCACCCCTCCTACGAAGTCCCCAAGACCTACCTGGTGCAGGTCCGCGGGCCGTTCCCCCAGGGCATCGGCGCTGAGCTGAAGGCCGGCGTTGAACTCGAGGACGGCATCGCGTCAGTGGACTCCTTCCGGCTGGTGGACTCCACCCCCGGCCACGTGCTCATCGAAGTGGTGCTCCACTCGGGCAGGAACCGGATTGTCCGGCGCCTGTTCGACGCCGTAGGCTTCCCCGTGCTGCGCCTGGTGCGCGTCAAGGTGGGCCCCATCGGCCTCGGCGACCAGCGCCAGGGCAGCATCCGGAACCTCGGCAAGCAGGAAGTCGGCCACCTGCTGGCATCCGTAGGACTCTGAGGCATGTCCGCTTTCCAAAGCCAGGGCCGCGGGCACCTGGACGGGCCCGTGGTGGTCCTTGGCACGGGACTGCTCGGTGCCAGCATCGGGCTGGGACTGCGGGGCCGCGGGGTTCCCGTGTTCCTCGCGGACCCTTCGCCCACCAACCAGGCCGTGGCCGTGGACATCGGTGCGGGCCGGCCGTTGCCTGAACTGGGCAACGGCAGCCCGCAGCTGGTGGTGGTGGCTGCACCGCCGGACGTCACTGCCGAGGTGGTGGCCGGCGCCCTCGCCGACTACCCGCAGGCAACGGTTGTTGACATCGCCAGCGTGAAGGCGGACATCCTGGCCCGGCTGCGCGCCACCGGCGCGGACCTGTCCCGGTACGTGGGGACCCATCCCATGGCCGGCCGGGAGAAGTCCGGCCCGGTGGCGGCGCGCGGTGAACTTTTCACCTCCATGCCGTGGGTGGTTTGCCCCACCCCGGAAACCTCCGGAACTGCACTGCAGGCGGCCAGGGCCCTTGGCGCCGACCTGGGTGCCGTGGTGTCCCAGTTCACGGCGGACGAGCACGACGCTGCCGTGGCGCTGGTTTCCCACCTGCCCCAGGTGATGTCATCACTGCTGGCCAGCCGGCTCCAGGGGACGCCGCTGCACGCGCTGTCCCTGGCCGGCAACGGGCTCCGCGACGTCACACGCATCGCCGCCAGCGACCCCACCCTGTGGGTTCAGATCCTTGGCGGCAACGCCGCCAAGGTGGTGGAGATCCTCTATGGCGTCCGTGACGACCTGAACCGGCTTATCGGCACCCTTGAGCAGCCCACCGCTCCCGGCGCACGGCTTGACCTTGCCCAGCTCATCAGCGAAGGCAACGCCGGGCAGGCCCGTATCCCGGGCAAGCACGGCGGACCCCCGCAGGCCTACTCCTGGCTCACGGTCCTGGTGGACGACAAACCGGGCCAGATCGCTCAGCTGCTGACCGAAATCGGTGAAATCGGGGTAAACCTTGAGGACCTGCGCCTGGACCACTCGTCCGGACAAAACGTCGGCATGGTGGAATTGTCTGTGTTGCCGAACAAGCACGACCACCTGATCGAAGCCCTTAACGACCGCGGATGGCGGGTACTTTCGTAATGACACAGGAACTTCTCGACACCATGCCCGCGCTCCGCGTGGGCCGGCCGCTGGTAGTTGCCATCGACGGGCCTTCTGGCTCCGGCAAATCCAGCGTCAGCAAGGAAGTGGCGCGCCGGCTCCGCCTTGCCTACCTTGACACCGGCGCGATGTACCGCGCCCTGACCTGGCACTGCGTTGACCAGGGCCTGGACCTGGAGGATGCGGCGGCCGTGGAGCAGGCCTCCCGGGACCTGGTGCTTGAGCTCAGCTCCAGCCCACAGGAGGACTTTGTCCGGGTGCGCGGAACGGACGTCACGGATGCCATCCGGGAGCCGGAAATCTCCGCTGCCGTCAGCGCCGTGGCCACCACTCTCGGCGCCCGGACCGAACTGATCCGCCGCCAGCGGGCGCTTATTGAAAAGCACCACCGCCGCATCGTCGTCGAGGGCAGGGACATCACCACCGTCGTCGCACCCGGCGCCGAAGTCCGGATGCTGCTCACCGCCAGCGAAGAGGCCCGCCTGCGCCGGCGCGGCATCCAGCTGGGCGGCACCCAAAGCGCGGAGCAGCTGGCAGCGCAGGTAACCCACCGCGACGCCAGGGATTCCACGGTGGTCAACTTCACCCAGGCAGCCGACGGCGTGGTGACCCTCGACTCGTCCGACCTGGACTTCGAGGAGACGGTGGATGCCGCCCTGGTGATCGTCACGAAAGTGCTGAACCGTGACTAAGGGCACAGCCGCTGTACCCGCCGGCTGGACCATGTCCTGGAGCCGGCCTGTGGGCTGGGTCCTGGACCACCTCATCTACCGGACCACCATCACCGGCAGGGACAACGTCCCCACCGGCGGCCCGGTGATCTTCGCCGGCAACCACATCAGCTTCCTGGACGGACCCGTGATGTTCGGGGCAGCACCGCGGCCCATGCACATCCTGGTCAAACAGGAAATGTTCAAGGGATTCCTGGGCCGGGTCCTCACCGCGTCCGGGCAGCTTCCCGTGGACCGGTCGGGGGACCGGGCTGCGCTGCAGCGGTGCACCAAACTGCTCGACGCCGGCCGGTGCGTTGGCATCCTGCCGGAAGGAACGCGGGGCAGCGGTGAAGCCGCGGGCATCAGCAGCGGCGTGGCCTGGCTGGCCCTGCAGACCGGCGCCCCGGTGGTGCCGGTCGCCATCCTGGGCACCAGGACCGGGGGCGAACACCTCGACTCAGTGCCCCGGCCGGGCCGGCGGTTGCACGTCAGCTTCGGCGGGGCCCTCACCTTGGGCCGCAGGGCCGGGGAAAGCGGGCGTGCTTCAATGGACAGGGCGGCGCAGGAGATCCGCGCAGCCCTGGCGGGGCACGTCCAGGACGCAGTCCGCCTCAGCGGACAGCGGTTGCCCGGCACCGGGGACCACACAGACTTGACAGCAGTAGCCGGGACGCCGGCAGATCAGACCTTAAGGACAATGCAATGAGCGATACGACTCAAACATCCGGCCACTCCGGCGCCGGCGAAGACGAATACACCCCCACCGGCTCCGACCAGGTGGCCGAGCGGATGGCAGCGATCGGCGACGACGAGGCGGAGCTCCGCGCTGCGTCCCTCCGGGCCGGCCTGGCTGACTACGACCTCGACGAGGACGACGCCGCCCTGCTCAGCGGGGACTACGACGACGCGGACTTTGACGGTCCCGTCCAGCTGGACCCGGTCCTGGCCATCATCGGCCGGCCCAACGTGGGCAAGTCCACGCTGGTCAACCGTATCCTGGGCCGCCGTGAAGCGGTGGTGGAAGACACCCCCGGTGTCACCCGCGACCGCGTGATGTACGCCGCCAACTGGAACGGCCAGAACTTCACCCTGGTGGACACCGGCGGCTGGGAGCACGACGCCCGCGGCATCCACGCCCGCGTTGCCGAGCAGGCCGAAATGGCCGTGGAGCTGGCCGATGCCGTGCTCTTTGTGGTGGACTCCGCCGTCGGCGCCACTGCCACGGACGAAGGCGTGATGAAAATGCTGCGCCGCAGCAAGAAGCCCGTCATCATGGTGGCGAACAAGGTGGACGACTTCGCCCAGGAAGCCGACTCGGCAGCACTCTGGGGCCTCGGCTTCGGCGAGCCGTACCCCGTCTCGGCTTTGCACGGCCGCGGCGTCGCGGACCTCCTCGACCACGTGATCGAGACCCTGCCCGAGTTCTCCACCATCGAGGGGGTGGAACGCTCCGGCGGTCCGCGCCGGATCGCCCTGATCGGCCGTCCCAACGTGGGCAAGTCCTCGCTGCTGAACAAGCTGGCCGGCTCCGAGCGCGTGGTGGTGGACAACACCGCCGGCACCACCCGGGACCCGGTTGACGAATTCATCGAACTCGGCGACCGGACCTGGCGGTTTGTTGACACCGCAGGCATCCGCCGCCGCCAGCACATGGCCCAGGGCGCGGATTACTACGCCTCGCTCCGGACCCAGGCTGCCCTCGAAAAAGCCGAGGTCGCCGTGGTGCTCCTGGCCGTGGACGAGGTCCTCAGCGAACAGGACGTCCGCATCCTGCAGCTCGCCATCGAATCCGGCCGGGCCATGGTCCTGGCCTTCAACAAATGGGACCTGCTTGACGACGAACGCCGCAGCTACCTGGAGAAGGAAATCGAACGGGACCTGGCCCACGTGGCCTGGGCTCCGCGCGTCAACATCTCCGCGCTGACCGGCTGGCACAAGGACCGCCTGGTGCCTGCCCTGGACCTGGCCCTGGAAAGCTGGGACAAGCGCATCGCCACAGGCCGCCTCAACGCCTTCCTCGGCGAACTCGTGGCGGCCCACCCGCACCCCGTCCGCGGCGGCAAGCAGCCCCGCATCCTCTTCGGCACCCAGGCCTCCAGCAGGCCGCCGAAGTTTGTGCTGTTCACCACCGGATTCCTGGATCCGGGCTACCGCCGGTTCATCACCCGCCGGCTCCGGGAAACGTTTGGTTTCGAAGGAACACCCATCGAGGTCAACATGCGTGTCCGGGAAAAACGCGGCAAGAAGCGTTAATTCCGACACACCTGGAAGGCAACAGCCGGAAAGTGTCACAGGCACCCTCCGGAATCGTGTAAGCTCTTCTAGGTGGTTCGGCCGGACTGCTGATGGAAATCCTGAAGGAATTCGGGGTGGACATACAGCGGAGAACGGCGGAACCAGCGGGCTGTAGCGCAGCTTGGTAGCGCACTTGACTGGGGGTCAAGGGGTCGCAGGTTCAAATCCTGTCAGCCCGACCAAATAAGGAAAAAGCACCCGAACATCGGGTGCTTTTTCCGTTTAAGCAGGAAGGACCGCAGTGAGCCTGGTTCGATTGAACGATGTCCACGTCCGTTTCGAGAACACGCAGATCCTGCGCGAGGCGTTCTTCCGCCTCGACGCCAAAGACCGGGTTGGCCTGATCGGCCGGAACGGCTCCGGCAAAACCACGCTGCTCAAACTCGTCCTGGACCAGGTGGAACCCGAGTCCGGCACCGTATCCGTGGATGAGGGCATCCGGATCGGGTACTTTTCCCAGTTCTCCGAACTGGATGGCACCGCCACCATCACCGAGGTCCTTGACGCCCTGTTCGTCGAGGTCCACGAAGTCGAGGCCGAACTGGCAGCCATCGACGCCGCGATCGCCGCCGATCCCGCAGGCGGCCCTGAGCAGGACCGGCTGATTGTCCGGCAGGCCGAACTGTTCGAAGCCATGGACCGGCTCGACGGGTGGGACTACCACCGGAAGATCGACCAGGCCCTGACCAAGCTCAGTTTTGTGGAAGCGCACCGGACCTGCGCCATCGACGACCTCTCCGGCGGCTGGCGTAACCGCGCGGCCCTCGCCAGGATCATTCTGGAGGAACCGGACGTCCTGCTCCTGGATGAACCCACCAACTTCCTGGACATCCAGGGGGTGGAATGGCTGGAAGCGTGGTTCCGCGATTTCAAGGGCGCAGCCATCATCGTTTCCCACGACCGGAAGTTCCTTGACTCCGTCGCCACCCGCATCGTGGAAGTGGAGAACTTCCACCTCCACGAATACCCCGGAAACTTCGCCGAGTACGTCGTCACAAAACAGTTCCGGCTCAAGAGCCTCGAGGCCCAGTTTGTGCACGAATCCGAGCTGCTGGCCTTTGAAGCGGAGGGCATCGCCGACAGGCGCGAGGCCGCCAAAGCCGCCAGCAAGGGACTGAACAAACAGCTGGCCGGCATCAGGAAATCCCGGGCGCCTCGTCCCGTGGACGAAATCATCACCGAAATCTACCGCGGCCTGCACGTCAAGGACGTGCTGTGCCGGGTCAACGGGCTGGGCAAAGGGTACGGGGACCGCACGCTGTTCGCCGGCCTCGACTTCGAGGTCCGCCGCCGGAACCGGATCGTGGTGCGGGGCGCCAACGGCAGCGGCAAAAGCACCCTGCTGCGCGTCCTCACCGGCGAGGAAACAGCTGACACGGGCACCGTAGCCTGGGCTGCCGGCGCCAAAGTCATCTCCTACAATCAGGTCCTCGAAGACCTGGACGACGACGACACCCTCACCCACGCGGTCAACGCCATGCCCGACAGCCTGGCCCTCACCGCCACGCGCAAGTCGGTGGGACGCTTCCTGACCATGTTCCAGTTCTCCGAGGCGGACAAGAAGAAGCGCATCCGTGAACTGTCCGGCGGGCAGCGGGCCCGCGTCGCCATGGCCCAATGCCTGCTGTCCGGGGCGGCCGTGCTGCTCCTCGACGAGCCCACCAACCATTTGGACCTGCCCAGCACCCAGGTGATGGAACGCGCCCTGCTGCACTTCCCGGGCGCCGTGGTGGTGGTGAGCCACGACAGGTTCTTCACGGACAAGATCGCCAACCAGCTGATTGTGTTTGGCGGGGCAGTGGACGGAACCGTGGAAGTCCGGGCCGCCTAGTACCTCCGGGGTTTACTTCAGGAACTTCGACGTCCGGCGGTCTGCCAGGATCCTGCCCTTGGTCTGGCACGTGGGGCAGTACTGCAGGGCAGTGTCCGCGAAGGAGACCTCGCGGACGGTGTCCCCGCATACCGGGCAGGGCAGCCCGGTCCTGGCATGGACCCGCAGGTGGCTTCTTTTGACGTCCTTGAGGTCCTGCGGCGGCTTGCCCCGGGCCTCGGCCAGCGCCGCACCGAGGATGGTGTGGATGGCAGCGAACAGGGCTGCCACCTCGTCGGCAGCCAGGGACTTGGCGATCGCGAACGGTGAAATGCGCGCGGCGTGCAGGATCTCGTCGCTGTAGGCGTTACCGATCCCGGCAATAATGCCCTGGCTTCGAAGGACCCCCTTGATCTGCTGCGGACTTGCCCGCAGGATCTCCGCGAAGGTGCCGGCGTCGAACCCTGTACTGAACGGATCCGGCCCCAACGAAGCGATCCCCGGCACCTCCTGGGGGTCACGCACCACGTAGACGGCAAGGCTCTTGCGCGTACCGGCCTCGGTCAGGTCAAAGCCGTGGGGACCGTCCGGACCCTCGAACGCCAGCCGTGCGGCAATGTAGCCCTTGCCCTGCTTCAGCCGGCCGGCTGCGGGGGAGTCGGTGAAACGGACCCATCCTGCACGGGCCAGGTGGAACACCAGGGACAGGCCACCGGCATCGATGCTGACGAACTTCCCGAACCGGCGCACACCGTCCACCGTCCGGCCTTCCAGCGCCGAATACGGCGGGTCGGCCGTCTTGAGGACCGCGAACGACACAATCTGCACCGAGGACACCACGGCGCCCCGAAGGTGCTCGTCCAGGAATCCGGCCAGGCCGGCCACTTCCGGCATCTCCGGCATGTCCTACCGGCCCGGTTCCGGGCAGCGGGTGCGGGCGCGTCCACTCATGGGTCCCATCTTGTCGCAAAAGCCCCGCGAATGCAGCCACCGGATATGCCTATACTTTCACCGGCGGTCCGTTTCAGGGCCGGCGTTGACCTTGGTGTCCGAGCCGATTGAAAGGCCCCTGATGAGCAACATTCCCGAAGAGCTGTCCTACACCGCCGAACACGAGTGGGTCACCGCTCCCAACGCCGAGGGCGTGGTCCGGGTAGGCATCACCGACTTCGCGCAGGACGCGCTGGGTGACGTGGTGTATGCCCAACTGCCCGAAGCCGGCACCAAAGTTACGGCGAACGAAGTGGTGGGCGAGGTTGAATCCACCAAAAGCGTCAGCGACATCTACGCTCCCGTCAGCGGCGAAGTGGTGGCCCGCAACGAGTCGCTGGACAGTGATTCGGCCCTGATCAACACCGATCCCTATGGTGACGGCTGGCTCATCGAGGTCAAACTTGCCGAAGCGGACGCCGTTGAGTCGTTGCTCAGTGCATCCGAGTACGAACAGCAGGTAGGCTAAAGCCAACCGGTAAATCCGGTCCGGCCCCAGCGTTCCAGGCACGGCGTCTCCGCACGTCAGCTACAGGATGGGGTGCCGGAGCCGGACCTGCTGGGCAGGGCCGGTGGGTAATCGTTGGAAGCGGGCGCGCGCCCGCTGCGGAAATGAGGAGGAATCCATGGCTGGCCACACACAGAACCCTGCCGACGGGGAATACGGCACGGGTGCGGCTGGAGCGTCGGAGACCACCTCGATCCATCTCACACCGGTGGCGGACGAGCCCACCATAGCCCCGAAACTCTCCACCGAGGAACGCTCCTCCGTGGAAGCGCTGCCCGCGTTCTCGGCATTGCTCGTGGCGCACAGCGGCCCCAACGCCGGTGCCCGTTTCCTGCTGGATTCGGACGTCACCACCGCCGGACGCCACCCGGACGCTGATATTTTCCTTGACGACGTTACGGTCTCCCGGCGGCACGTCGAGTTCCGCCGCACCGCCAAAAGCTTCGAAGTGGTGGACCGCAACAGCCTGAACGGCACGTACGTCAACCACGACCGGGTGGACAGCGTGGAGCTCAAGTCCGGCAGCGAAGTCCAGATCGGCAAATTCCGCCTCACCTTCTACCTGAGCCCTGCCAGCGCTGCAGGCCGCAGCTGACCCGGGGACCACTGCCTGTGGCAATGGCACAACCCGAACGCCGGGGACCCCAGGTCCTGAACATCGGCGAAGTCCTCGCGCAGCTCAGCGGGGACTTCCCCGGCATGACCGCGTCCAAAATCCGGTTCCTTGAAGAAAAGGGACTTATCAACCCGCGGCGCACCCCCGCAGGTTACCGGCAGTATTCCGATGGCGACGTTGAGCGGCTCCGGTTTGTCCTGGCCCTGCAGCGGGACCAGTACCTCCCCCTGAAAGTCATCAAGGACTACCTTGACGCCATTGACAGGGGAGAGCGGCCGGAAAACCTGCCGCCCGGTGTTGTGGTCTCACCCCGGATCGTCTCCGACGAACTCGCTGCCGAGCTGCAGAACCGAGGCCGGACCCTGACTGAGGAACAGCTCCGCACCGAATCCGGTGCCAGCGTTCCCCTCCTGCAGTCGCTCCTGAGCTTTGGCCTGATCACCCACACCGGTGGCCGGTTCGAGGAACATGCCCTCCAGGTGGCCCGCGCCTGTGTGCAGCTGGAAAGCCACGGGCTCGAACCCCGCCACCTGCGGCCGTTCCAGGCCGCGGCCGAACGCGAGTTCGGGCTCGTGGAGCGCGTTGTCGCCCCGCTGGCATCCCGGAAGGACGCCGCGTCGCAGGCCCGGGCCGCCGAGGCCGCCCGCGAAATCAGCGACCTCTGCCTCACCCTCCACCGCGCCCTGGTGCAGGACCACATCTCCCGCATGGACATCTGATGATTGAAGTGGAAATCGTGGGCGTGCGGATCGAACTGCCCTCCAACCAGCCCCTGGTACTTCTCCGGGAAATCCACGGGGAACGTCACGTACCCATCTGGATCGGCACCCCTGAGGCGAGTGCCATTGCGCTGGCGCAGCAGGGAGTGGTCCCGCCCCGGCCCATGACCCATGACCTCCTGGTGGACGTGGTGGAATCCCTGGGCCACGCCGTGGTCAGCGTCAATATCGTTGCCGTTGAGGACAACATCTTCTACGGCCAGCTCCAGTTCGACAATGGGACCACCGTCAGTTCCCGGGCATCGGACGCCCTGGCCGTGGCGCTCCGGGCGAAATGCCGCATCTGGTGTGCCGACTCCGTGATGGATGAGGCGGGCGTGCGGATCACCGAACACGATGAGGGTGAGGACACCCAGCCGGGACCCACCGCCGACGAGGAGCGCGAGCTACGCCGGTTCCGGGAGTTCCTTGACGACGTGGAACCCGAGGATTTCGACAGCTGAAGGTCACGTTAAGGTTAAAGTTGAGGCTGAAAGTTTCGACACGCCTGCGCAAAGCCGTCAACGTCTTTGACCTTGTGCCCCGCCGGGCCTAACGTCGAAGTATCAAGTTCCCATTGCTTACGGCAGCCGGGCAAGTCACACTGGAAAGTGCGCCCTGCGGAAATTACATTCATGGCCTTTGTGCCTGATGACGCTGCAGTTGTTCCCGGGAGCGCACAACAAGGAGGATCCAGGTGAGTCCCAAAGGCGAATCAGGCGGGCTGAAACAGCCCACTGCCGGCGTTGCTCTGCCCGTCAGCGGAGCCCAGGGACTCCTGTTCACGGAGGATCTCCCGGTCCTGGACGAGGACGCGGGCTACCGCGGCCCTACGGCGTGCAAGGCCGCTGGCATCACCTACCGCCAGCTGGACTATTGGGCCCGCACCGGGTTGGTGGAACCCGCTGTCCGCGGCGCCGCCGGCTCCGGTTCCCAGCGCCTTTATGGCTTCCGGGACATCCTGGTCCTGAAAGTGGTCAAGCGGCTCCTGGACACCGGGGTTTCGCTGCAGCAGATCCGCACAGCGGTGGAACACCTGCGGGAGCGCGGAGTGGAGGACCTGGCCCAGATCACGCTCATGAGCGACGGCGCCAGCGTCTACGAGTGCACCTCCGCGGACGAAGTCATTGATCTTGTACAGGGCGGCCAGGGGGTGTTCGGCATCGCCGTGGGCCGCGTCTGGCGTGAGGTGGAAGGCAGTCTCGCTTCCCTTCCCAGCGAACACGCAGCCGAACAGTCCTTTCCCGACGACGAACTGAGTAAACGCCGGGCGGCACGGAAGATCAGCTGATACCAGGCTGGAACCCGGCCAACCAGGCAACGAGAAAGGGCC
>NZ_LFQH01000005.1:0-111445 GCF_001238605.1 Arthrobacter sp. ZBG10
AACTTTCGGGGACCAGTTCACTAGAGACCCAACTCCCCGGGCAGTTCGGTTTCCTGATCCAGCACGTTGCGGGCCAGGAATGACTCCACCACCTGGTACCAGATCTTCGAGTGGTTGGGCTGGAGGACCCAGTGGTTTTCGTCCGGGAAGTACAGGAACCGGTGCGGGGTCTGCCCGTCCCGGTCGGCTGCCAGCTGTGATTTGGACAGCAGTTCGTACCAGAGCCGCAGGCCCTCGCCGATGGGCACACGGTAGTCCTTGTCCCCGTGGATGACCAGCATGGGGGTGCTGATCTTTTCGACGTGCAGATGCGGGGAGTTCTCCCGCGCCATCTCCTCCGTCATTTCCTTCAGCCAGTACTGGGAGGAGTCGGTGGTGGGGCCGAACTGGTCCAGCGCCCAAAGGCTGGCGTGGGTCACAATGGCCTTGAACCTGTCGGTCTGTCCTGCCACCCAGTTCGCCATGTATCCGCCGAAGGACCCGCCCATGGCGGCCGTGCGGGTCCCGTCGATGTCCACCCGTTCCTCTGCCGCGTCGGTGACGGCCATAAGGTCCGTGAACGGCGCCTTGCCCCAGGCTCCCCAGCCGCGCTGGATGTAGGCCTGGCCGTAGCCGGTGGACAATGCCGGGTCCGGGAGCAGCACGGCGTATCCCTTGGCCGTGAGCAGCCAGGGGTTCCAGCGCCAGGTCCACGCGTTCCAGGATCCCAGCGGACCGCCGTGGATCCAGAGCAGCATCGGGGCGGGCGAGGCTGCGGACGCACCCTCCGGCAGTGCCAGGTACGCGGGCACCCGGGAGCCGTCGGCGGCGGTGGCGGCGATCCGTTCAAGCCGTCCGGAGGCCACGGGCCGCTCAGCGGGGGCCGGCAACCGTGTGGTCTCGCCCGTGGCCAGGTCGATCCGGACCGCTTCGGGCGGGAATTCGTAGGAGCTCCGCAGGGCATAGGCTGTGCGGCCTTCCGGGGACACCACAACGTCGGTATACGCCGCGGCGTCCTGCGTTACCCGGGTGATACCGACTTCAGCCGCAGCGGACGGGACGCTGATCCGGAAAACCGGCGACGCGCCGTCGTCGTCCGCGGTCACCAGGAGGGCGGACCCGTCAGGGAGCCAGGCCGCGGGCTTGGCCCACCGGTCCCAGTCGTGCGCCAGCGGCTGCAGCGCCACAACCCCCCGGCCCGCAGATACGTCCAGCAGGTGCAGCTTGATTTCCGGCGCCTGGTGGGGAGTGGAATCACTCTCACTGACCACCACCAGCGTGCTGCCGTCCGGGCTGACGGGGCCGGGAAAGAAGCTCATGCCTTCCTGGTCCAGCAGGACTTCCTGCGTGCCGGACGCCACGTCCACGGCCACCAGCACAAACCGGCTGTCTGCCCTGGCCAGCGGCTTGGTGTAGCTGGTGTAAATGGTCCGGCCGTCAGGGCTCACAGCGGTTTCCGCTTCCCGGAGCCTGGCACCGGCGTCCGGGGTGAGGTTCCGGAGGGCCAGCGGCGCGGTGGCGTCCACCGTGGCGGGCTTCCCTGGCGCATCGCCGGCCCCGGGTTCCACGGCGAAAATGCGGGGCTGGCCGGGGCCCAGGTCCTCGTCCCAGTACCGCACCGGGTATTCGCTGTGCAGGATGGCGGAAACCTTGTTGTCTTTGCGGGCCTTGCGGCGCGCAGCGTCATCCTCCTCGTCTGCGGACCCGGCCAGGACGTCCGCGGTCACGAAGGCCGCAGCGGCGTTCCTGGCGGTTTTCACGGCCGACACGCCACCGGGCCGGCTCAGGACGATCCGGGCTTCGCCGCCGCCCGCGGGCAGGCGCCAGAGCGCGCTGACGGGCTCGTCCTCCGGGTTCTCCGGATCGGGGCGGGCGGAGGTGAAGTAGACGTCACCGTTGGCGGCGAAGCATGCGCCGGCCTCGCCCTTGGCGCTGCGGGTGATGCGGCGGGCCTGCTGCCGGCCGGCCGGGTCGATTTCCCACAGGGCGGAGGCAAATGCGGTGCCCTTGCTGTTCAGGGTGCCGACGGCGGTGACCAGGCGGGTGCCGTCCGGGCTCAGGCTCAGGCCACTTACCCGGGGGATGGAGAGGTAGTGGTCGAGGTTGTGGAACGGGGTCAGTGGTTGCTCTTCCGGGGTCTCCGGTTTCAGGGTAGCCATGCGTCCGATTCAAACACGTTTTGTGCGCCAGGACACAGTACGCATGGTTTCGTCGCGGCGGGCCCGGCCAGGGAACGGATCCCGGGTTAAACGCGGAAGCCCCGCCCTCTCCTGGTGGGAGAGTGCGGGGCTTTCGTCGCTGGCGCTAGACGCTCGGAGCGATCTCCGGGATGCGTGGCTTGGCGTTACCGGCGAACGTGAACTTGGCTTCGTCGCCGTCGCCTTCCACATCCACCACCACGATGTCACCGGCGTGGATCTCGCCGAACAGGATCTTCTCGGAGAGCTGGTCCTCGATCTCGCGCTGGATGGTCCGGCGCAGCGGCCGGGCGCCCATGGCGGGGTCGTAACCGCGGGTGGCGAGGAGGACCTTGGCCGCGGGCGTGAGCTCGATGCCCATGTCCTTGTCCTTGAGCCGCTTCTCCAGGCGGTTGACGAACAGGTCCACGATCTCGATGATCTCGTCCTGGGTGAGCTGCGGGAACACCACAACATCGTCAACACGGTTCAGGAACTCGGGGCGGAAGTGCTGCTTGAGTTCCTCCGTGACGCGGGCCCGCATCCGGTTGTAGCCGGTCTGCGTGTCCGTGCCCGACTGGAAGCCGGTGGCCACGGTCTTGGAGATGTCCCGGGTGCCCAGGTTGGTGGTCATGATGATCACGGTGTTCTTGAAGTCCACCACCCGGCCCTGGGAGTCGGTCAGCCGGCCGTCCTCCAGGATCTGCAGCAGGGAGTTGAAGAGGTCCGCGTGGGCCTTTTCCACTTCGTCGAACAGCACCACTGAGAACGGACGGCGCCGGACCTTCTCGGTCAGCTGGCCGCCTTCCTCGTAGCCCACGTAGCCCGGAGGGGCACCGAAGAGCCGCGAGACGGTGTGCTTCTCGGAGTATTCGGACATGTCCAGGGTGATGAGGGCGTCCTCCTCACCGAACAGGAATTCCGCGAGGGCCTTGGCCAGTTCGGTCTTGCCGACGCCGGTGGGGCCGGCGAAGATGAACGAGCCACCCGGACGCTTGGGGTCCTTGAGTCCGGCGCGGGTCCGGCGGATTGCCTGCGACAGTGCCCTGATGGCCTCGTTCTGGCCCACCACGCGCTTGTGCAGTTCGTCTTCCATCTTGAGCAGTCGCGAGGATTCTTCCTCGGTGAGCTTGAAGACGGGGATGCCGGTGGAGTTCGCCAGCACCTCGGCGATGAGGTCCTCATCCACCTCGGAGATGTCGTCCATGCCGCCGGACTTCCAGTGGCGTTCCTTTTCGGCCCGCTCGGTGATCATCTTCTGCTCCTTGTCACGGAGCGAAGCGGCACCCTCGAAGTCCTGCGCATCAATCGCGGACTCCTTTTCCAGCTTGAGCTTGGCGATGCGCTCGTCCATGGCCTTGAGCTCCGGCGGAGCGGTCATGCGGCGGATGCGCAGGCGTGCGCCGGCCTCGTCGATCAAGTCGATCGCCTTGTCCGGCAGGAAGCGGTCGGAGATGTACCGTTCCGCGAGGCTGGCCGCGGAGGCCAGGGCGCCGTCGGTGATGGTGACGCGGTGGTGTGCCTCGTAGCGGTCACGCAGGCCCTTGAGGATCTCGATGGCATGCGCCACGGAGGGTTCCTTGACCTGGATCGGCTGGAAGCGGCGCTCCAGCGCGGCGTCCTTCTCGATGTGCTTGCGGTACTCATCAAGCGTGGTCGCGCCGATGGTCTGCAGTTCCCCGCGGGCCAGCATGGGCTTGAGGATGGACGCAGCATCGATGGCACCTTCGGCGGCACCCGCACCCACCAGGGTGTGGATCTCGTCGATGAAGAGGATGATGTCGCCGCGGGTGCGGATCTCCTTGAGGACTTTCTTCAGGCGCTCCTCGAAGTCACCGCGGTACCGCGAGCCTGCCACCAGTGAACCGAGGTCCAGGGTGTACAGCTGCTTGTCCTTGATGGTCTCAGGGACGTCGCCGCGGACGATCGCCTGGGCGAGGCCCTCAACGACGGCGGTCTTGCCGACGCCGGGCTCACCGATCAGGACCGGGTTGTTCTTGGTGCGGCGGGAGAGGACCTGCATAACGCGTTCCATCTCCTGCTCGCGTCCAATAACCGGGTCCAGCTTGTTCTCGCGGGCAGCCTGGGTGAGGTTCCGGCCAAACTGGTCCAGCACCACCGAACCCGCAGGGGTGCCTTCGGGCTGGCCCGGGCCGACGCCTGCGCCGGTGGTTTCCTTGCCCTGGTAGCCGGACAGCAGCTGGATGACCTGCTGGCGGACCCGGTTGAGGTCGGCGCCGAGCTTGACCAGCACCTGGGCGGCAACGCCTTCACCTTCCCGGATCAGGCCAAGCAGGATGTGCTCAGTGCCGATGTAGTTGTGGCCCAGCTGGAGCGCCTCGCGCAGCGAGAGTTCCAGGACCTTCTTGGCGCGGGGGGTGAAGGGGATATGGCCGGACGGGGCCTGCTGGCCCTGACCGATGATCTCCTGCACCTGCTCGCGAACGCCGTCGAGCGAAATGCTCAAGGACTCAAGAGCTTTGGCGGCAACGCCCTCACCTTCATGGATCAGACCCAAGAGGATGTGTTCGGTACCGATGTAATTGTGGTTCAGCATGCGTGCCTCTTCTTGGGCAAGCACCACTACGCGACGGGCACGGTCCGTAAATCGCTCAAACATTTCGCCACACTCCTAGCTACGACGTACTTTGATGCTACGTGGCCCGCTACAAGATGGGGAGCGTGTTCGCCACGGGGGAAACCGGGACCGGTCCCGAATAGCAGCCGGCCGCCGTTGCCGGCATTTCCGGGGGGTGCCGGCAGCATCCGGCGGGAGGAAAAAATACCCCGGCCCAAATGAATTGACAAATCCGGTGCCGCTTCGGTTAGCCACAACAAAGTATGCGGTTTTTGCGGGCCGGACCGCATTCGCGGCTGGAACACAAAAAACCGCGCTTCCCGGAGTCCGGGCGGCGCGGCTTTCCGTGCATCACTGCGCAGGGCTAGGAATTTGCCTTTTGGTAGGCTTCCTGGATTTCCGCCTGAATTCGGCCGCGGCTGTTAACGGTGTAGCCGTTATCACGGGCCCACTGGCGAATCTGCGCCGAATCATTGTTCCGACCGGCAGCGGGCGCCTTGGCGCGGGCCGCGCGGCCACCGGACGTCTTACGGCCGGCGTCGATAAAGCGCTCCAGCGAAGTGCGGAGCTCGGCGGCATTAGCTGCCGAGAGGTCGATCTCATAGTTGGCCCCGTCAAGGCCAAACTTTACATTCTCGTCTGCGGATCCCCCATCCAGATCATCAACGAGGATGATGTTTACTTTCTGTGCCATTAAAAGACTTCCTTGTGAGGGGTGGATTTTCAGAGAAGCAGGATGTTTCCTAAAAAGTTTTACTCTCTTTATGGCAACGCGTCAAAGTACGCAATGGTTCCTGGCTATATTCCCGGAAAGTTCACAGGGTTTAGTTATTGGAAACCGGACCGTGGCCGGCCGCTTTGGCATCCGCCTCGGCCTGCGCCCGCGCCTCTGCCTGCCGCTCGGATTTGTCCGCATTGAAGATTGACTTCATGGCGAACCAGAACAGCAGGCCCACCACCAGGGAGGGTACAAGGACAGCTACATACTCCACGGTCAGTTTCCTTCGGGCTTCAGGAGTGGGAACAGGATGGTTTCGCGGATGCCGGCACCCGTGAAGAGCATCACCAGCCGGTCGATGCCCAGGCCGATGCCGCCCATGGGCGGGGCGCCGTATTCCAGGGCCCGCAGGAAGTCCTCGTCGAGCTGCATGGCCTCGTCATCGCCTGCGGCGGCGTGCCGGGACTGCTCGGTGAGCCGGTCCCGCTGGATGACGGGGTCGATCAGTTCGGAGAAGGCGGTGCCGCGCTCCATGCCGCCGATGATGAGGTCCCAGGCCTCGATGAGCCGGCCGTCCTCGCGGTGCGGGCGGGCCAGCGGCTGCGCCGAGGGCGGGTAGTCGTAAACGAACGTGGGGTTCAGGAGGGTGGGTTCGACGATTTCGCCGAAGAGCTCCACGGCAAGCTTCTCGGCATCCCACTTGGGGTCAACCTTCACTTCGTGCTTTTCGGCGATCCCGCGAAGCACCTCAACGGACGTGTCCGGCGTGACTTCCTGGCCAACGGCGTCGGAAAGTCCCGGGTAGACGGACAGCCAGGCCCATTCGCCGTCGAGGTTGATCTCCCCGGCGTCGGTCTGCAGCACACGGCCGGCGCCAACGGAATCTGCGGCGTCGAGGATGATTTCGCGCATGCGTTCGGCCATCACGAACTGGTCCGCCCAGGCCTCGTAGCATTCCAGCGTGGTGAATTCGGGGCTGTGGGTGGAGTCCACGCCCTCGTTGCGGAACACGCGGCCCATGTCGTACACCCGGTCGATTCCGCCCACCACGGCACGCTTGAGGTACAGCTCGGTGGCGATCCGCAGGGTCATCTTCTGGTCGAAGGCGTTCATGTGGGTCTCGAAGGGCCGGGCGAGGGCGCCGCCGTGGACCAGCTGCAGGATCGGGGTTTCCACCTCAACGTAGCGGCGCTTGAACAGCGTCTCGCGGATGGAGCGGGTGATCGCCGCGCGGGTGTAGACCATCTCGCGGGCCTCGTCACGGACCATCAGGTCAACGTAGCGCTGGCGAACGCGGGTTTCCTCGCTCAGTTCTGCATGCAGCACCGGCAACGGGCGCAGCGCCTTGGAAGCCATGGACCAGGAATCGGCCATCACGGAGAGTTCACCGCGGCGGGAGGAAATCACCTCTCCCTTGATGAACACGTGGTCACCCAGGTCCACCAGCGCCTTCCAGTCGGCCAGCGCCTCCTCGCCCACGTTGGCGAGGCTGAGCATCGCCTGCAGGCGTGCACCCTTGCCGTCCACGCCGCCTTCCTGGAGGGTAGCGAAGCAAAGCTTTCCGGTGTTGCGGACAAACACCACGCGCCCGGTGATGCCTACGGTCTCCCCCGAGGCGTCGTCGGCCTCAAGGTGGGAGTACTTTTCGCGGATCTCCGTCAGCGAGTGGGTCCGTTCCACTCCCACCGGATACGCCTCGGCGCCCCGCTCGATCAGTTTGGCGCGCTTCTCCATGCGGATCCGCATCTGCTCGCTGGCGTCGAGGGGCTCGGGTGCGTTTTTGGGGGCGGGGGTGTTTTGGGAAGTCACAGTCATCAAGTTTACGGGACGCCACCCATCCGGGCTTGCCGGGCCGTCCGGGGCCGGAAGCCTAGGATGGGGTGGTGAAAGAACAGGCACTTCCAACGCACGACGGCGGCCGGCTGGCTTTGTACAGTTACGGCACCGAGGACGCGCCGGGCGAACGCCGGGTGGTGGTTATCGGCGGCGCTTTCCTCACGGCGTTGATTTACCGGCCGTTTTCGATTGCGCTGGCCGACGGGCTGGGACCGGGCTGGGCCGTGGACGTCTACGACCGCCGCGGCCGGGGCAGTTCCACCCCGCAGCCTCCCGGCTACTCCATGGCCACGGAGATCGAAGACGTCCGGACGGTCCTGGACGCCACCGGCGCCCGGAATATCCTGGGCCACAGCCTGGGCGGCTCGGTGGCCCTGAACGCCGTCCAGGAGTTCACCGGGACGGCGTACGTTCCGGACAAGCTGGCCGTGTACGACGCCGCCGTGAACATTGATGGGAGCATCGACACCGCCTGGCTGGACGGGTTTGAGGCGGCGGTCAACGACGGGAAGCTGGGCCATGCCCTGGCTCATGCGAAACGGGCGGTCAATCCCGGATCGGCAATGGCCCGTGTCCCCGAGCCCATCCTGGCGGGACTGATGGCGCTGGTGTCACGGACCAAGGTGAACAAGGTGTTCCGCGACGTTATGCCGAGCGCCGTGGGCGAATTGCGGGCCGCGTACAACGAGGCCGAATCCGCCAGGGATTTCCGGGTGCTGCCGGCAAACACCCACTTCATGGCGGGCGGGAAAAGCCCCGGCTATTACAAGGTCACCGCCGAACGGCTGCACGCGGCCGTTCCCGGCAGCACCTATGAACTCTCGCCGAAGGGATTCCACGGCTCCATCCCGGCCGCGGTGAATGAACTGGTCACCGACATTTCGGAGTACTTCAAGGGCTGAGCATCAGGGTGCGTATCGCCTGCGTCCGGATTGCTCGGCTAGGCTTCGACCATGACGCGCGAGAACATCAGGACCCCCGACGGCGGCACTCTGGAGCTCTTTTCCACCGGCGCTGAACTGGCCAAGGCCGGTTCCGGCATCGTTGTGGTGCCACCGTCCATGGTGACGGCTGCCGACTACACCAAGTTCGCCCAGAAGCTCAGCGCTGCCCTGGGCCGCCCCGTCCACACGTTCAACCGCCGCGGGCGGGGTTCTTCCTCACCCCAGCCGGAGGACTACACGCTGGATGTGGATATCCGGGACCTCGACACCATCATGAAGCACACGTCCAGCACTGACGTGTTCGGGCACAGCTTCGGCGGCGCCGTGGCGCTGCACGCGGCGCGGACCCTGCCCGTGGAGCGGCTCGCCGTGTACGACCCCGCGGTGTCCGTTAACCACAGCGTCACCGCCGATTGGACCGCCGAATACGAACGCGCCGCCGCTGCGGGCGACGACGACCGCGCCCTGGCCGTGATGAAGCGCGGCCTGGAGTCAGGCGGCAGCAGCTTCTCGTCCCGGATGCCGCTGTCCATGCTGACGCTCGCCAACAAGCTGACCGCCGGCACCAGCGAGGGCCGGCAGCAGCGGGACATGATGCGGACGGGCGTCCGCGAGATCAAGGCCATCATCGCCGCGGACATGCCCGCCGAGCCGTTCCTTGAACTGCCGCTGGAAACCCTGATCGTGGTGGGCGAGAAGAGCCCCGCTTACTTCGGCGTGGCCTGCGGCCAGATCCACGACGTGCTCTCCGGCTCCAGCTACACCATCCTGCCCGGCATGGGGCACGACGGTGTGATCAAGGCCCCGGACCGGCTGATCCAGGAGCTGAGCGACTTCTTCGCAGGCTGACGGTTCCTGCGCCCCGGCTCACCAACCTCCCTGAGCATCCCAACTAGATCGCAGTTGTTGTCGTTTTGACGGGTCTAAACGACAACAACTGCGAGCTAGTTGGGGCGGGGGTCAGTGGGCGCCGTGACCGCCGGCCGCGCCCGCAGCGTCCGTCTTGCGCATCATGGCGGACAGGACAACGGCAGCCAGGGCAATCACCGTCGCCGTCATAAAGGCGGCACTCATTCCGGCAACCAGCCCGGACGTCGCTGACACCACGGAGAAGATGGACACCAGCAGCGCCGTGCCGGCGGCGCCGGCCACCTGCTGCGTGGTGCTCATGATCGCTGAGCCGTGTGAGTACAGGTGGGGCGGCAGCGGGTTCAGGCCGGTGGTGAAGGCCGGCGTGAACAGCAGGGCCAGGCCCAGACTGAGTCCCACGTGCAGGGTGATGATCCACCAGACGGGCGTGCCGGCGTCGAGCATGGAGAACTGCCACAGGGTCAGGACCATCATGACGGAGCCGGTGACGGTGAGGGGCAGCGGCCCGATCCGGTCGAACAGCCGGCCCACCACGGGGCCAAGCAGGCCCATGGCCAGGCCACCGGGCAGCAGCGCCAGGCCGGTCTCCAGTGAACCGAGGCCCCGGACTTCCTGCAGGTACAGCGGCAGCAGGATCACGCCGCCGAACAGCGCCATCATGGCCACAACCATCAGCAGGACGGAGACGGTGAACATCCGCAGCTTGAACGCGCGCAGGTCGAGCAGGGGCGCCGCGGACTTCTGCAGCCGGACCTGGCGGAGCACAAAAACGGCCAGGCTCGCGACGCCGATGACCAGGGCCGCGATCGCCGTGGTGGCGGGCCCGGCGTCGCCGCCATGGCCGCCGCCGATCTGGCTCAGGCCGTAGACCAGGCCGCCGAAGGCGGGAACGGTGAGCAGTACTGAGACGATGTCCAGCTTGGTCTTTTCGGCTTCACCGATGTTGGTGAGGTACTTTGCGCCGATGGCCAGCGCCACGAGGGCCACGGGCAGGACAAACACAAACATGAACCGCCAGGTGAAGTGCTCAAGGATCAGGCCCGAGACGGTGGGGCCCATGGCCGGCGCCACGGAGATGGCGATGCTGACGTTGCCCATCACGGCGCCGCGACGCGACATGGGAACCAGCGTAAGGATGGTGGTCATCAGCAGCGGCAGCATGATGGCGGTGCCGCCGGCCTGGATGATGCGGGCCAGCAGGAGGATTTCGAAGCCCGGGGCCACTGCGGCCAGCGCGGTGCCTACGGAAAAGAGTCCCATGGCCAGCATAAACACGGCCCGGGTGGACAGGCTCTGCAGGATGAAGCCCGTGGTGGGGATGACAATCGCCATGGTGAGCATAAAGCCGGTGGAGAGCCACTGCACGGTGGGGGCATCCACCTGGAGATCCACCATCAGGCGCTGCAGCGCCACGTTCATGATGGTTTCGTTGAGGATCACCACGAAGGTGGCCACCAGGAGCGTGGCGATGACCGTCACGGATTCCCGGGACATCTTCTCCGGCGCGGCAGGGGTGGTTGCCGCGGCCGGAGCTGGCTGTCCGCTGGTGTTGGGCGATACTTCGGTAGACATGGGTGTTCCCTCAGGGAGTAAGAAGAAGTGGGTGCGCGGGAATCGCCGCTGCAGATGCAAACATTCTAGCGGCCGGACTAATTCCTCCGCACGGAATATTTTCCCTAACCCTGAGGGAACACTGGGGGCCTGGGCCCGGAGATCAGGCGGTCTGGCCTGCGTGCTGCCCTTCGGCGATCTCCTCCACCAGTTTGGCGTTGAAGGCCGGCAGGTCGTCCGGGTTCCGGCTGGTGACCAGGCCCTGGTCCACCACCACTTCCTCGTCCGTCCAGTTGGCGCCGGCGTTGACCAGGTCGGTCCGGAGCGTGTGGTACGAGGTCACGTTCCGTCCGTTGAGCACGCCTGCCTCGATCAACAACCATGGGGCGTGGCAGATCGAGGCCACCGGCTTGTGCTGTTCGAAGAAGTTCCGGGCGAAGCGCTGTGCGTCCTGGTCCACGCGGAGGTGGTCGGCGTTCACCACGCCGCCGGGAAGGACCAGCGCGTCGTAGTCGCCGGCGTTGGCTTCGGCCACGGTGAGGTCCACTTCAAAGGTGTCGCCCTTGTCCGTACCGTTATAGCCCTGCAGCCGGCCGCTGGCGGGTGCCACCAGGGTGGGTTCGCCGCCGGCATCCCTGACGGCCTGCCAGGGGCTGGTCAGCTCGACCTGCTCCACGCCGTCCGTGAGCAGGAACGCTACCTTTTTACCGCTGATGCTGTGTTCTGACATTGGTCCTCCTCGGTGCGGAGCGGGACCGGACCGCGCCCGGAAGGGCGCGGCAATGGCCGCTCCAAGAGTTGCTTGCCTGACGGTTTCCAGCCTAGGAACAATCAAAGTGATAAGCAAGCTGACTATCTGGGTCCCGAGTGCGGGGTGCTGGCTGCTGCCGCCGCTGCAGCCGGGAAGCAGGCCACGAGGCGGGCCAGCGGCTCCGGCGCGTGCCCGGCCGGCAGGGCGCGGACCAGCAGCGGCGCGTACCTGATCTTGTTGCCGCTGCGGCCGCCGAAGAAACGGTGCAGCTGCGCCGTTTCGGTCCGGTCCCGGAGGGAAGGCTGGCGTTGCAGGAGCCGGAAGGACGGCAGTTCGCCCTGGGCCTCGATGATGCCGAGCACACACTCCACGCCCAGGCAGCGGATGAGCTCGTCTTCCAGATCGGAGCTGCAGATTTGGAAGCCCAGCGACGCCAGGGTGCCCGGCCCCAGGCCTGCCCTGCCGAGCGCGCGGGCAATGAACGTGGACTCGGCTGCATCGCACAGGCCCAGCAGCCGGTGGCCGGCGCCGCCGGGGCCGAAGCGGCGGAGGTACCTGCCGATACTGGTGGCACCGCCCATGGGAACCACCGCGACCTGTTCCGCTGCCAGGTTGTGGCCAAGACCCAGGGCCAGCGCCTCGACCGCCAGCCGGTCACTTTCGCCTTCGACCAACACCGTTGTCGCCTGCATCAGATCAGTATGCCTGATGCCTGCCCGTCCGGGTCAGGAGCTGAGCGGGAGGTTGTCGATCAGCCGCACGGGGCCTACTTTGGCGGCGATCAGGGCCAGCGCCTCGCCGCTGAAGGGGGTTTCGCGGCAGTTCTCGGCCAACGGTTCGAGGGTGCGCGGGTCCACCACGTCGAAGTAATCAAGTTCCACAAGCGGCTGCGACGCGACCAGCGCCTGCGCCGAGCCGAGGTCCAGCGGTTCGCGGGCGTTGGCGCGTTCCTGGAGCAGGCGCAGGGCCCGGGACAGGACCAGGGCAGCGTCCCGTTCCGCCGGGGAGAGGAACCGGTTGCGGCTGGAGAGTGCCAGCCCCTCCGCAGACCTGACGGTGGGCACACCGACGATTTCCACGGGGAAGTTCAGGTCAGCCACCATACGCCGGACCAGGGCCAGCTGCTGGGCATCCTTCTGCCCGAAGTACGCGCGGTAGGCGGGCAGCGCGGCTCCAGCTGAGGGTGTGAGGGCGCCTGCGGCCAGCCCTGCCGCGGGGGTGCCGTAGTGCAGCAGTTTGGCCACCACGGTGAGGGCGCCGTCGAAGTGGCCGGGACGGGACGCGCCCTCCCACTTGTCGCCAAGCCGGCCTGAGGTCAGCCGGACCAGCGGTTCGCCGCCCGGGTAGACCTCGTCCACGGAGGGGGCGAACACGAGGTCCACACCTTCCGCTTCAAGGAGGGCCAGGTCCGCTTCCAGGGTGCGGGGATAACGGTCCAGGTCCGTGGCGTCCCCGAACTGCAGCGGATTCACGAAGATGGACGCCACCACCACGTCGTTGTTTTCGACGGCGGCCCGGGCCAGGGCCGCGTGTCCTTCGTGAAGGGCGCCCATGGTGGGCACCAGGGCCTGCGAAGCCCCGCTCCGGGCGGCCAGGAGGCGGGCGCTTGCGGCCTGCAGGCCGGTGACCGTTGTGACGAGTTCGATGGCCATGCTCAGTCTTCCGTGGTGTCGAGGGCCTGGCGGAGGCCGGCAGCCTGGTCCGGTGTCAGCAGTCCCCGCCGTTCGGCGCGCTGGGCGGTGGCGCCGGCCATGGCCGTGTAGGCGGCCAGCACGTCGCCGTGTGCCCCGGCGTCGAACTCCCGCAGCGCCTCCGCGTGTGCGCTGACTGTTCCCAGGTCCCCGCGCGCCACCGGGCCGGTAAGGGCTGATTCACCGGAGGCGAGCGCGTTTTCCAGCGTGGCGCGCAGCAAGGGGCCCAGCATGCGTTCGGGGAATTCGACGGCCACTTCGCGGAGCAGCTCGGAGGCCTGCGCCACCAGAGTGACCAGGTGGTTGGACCCGTGTGCCAGGGCAGCGTGGTACAGCGCCCTGTCCGCCTCGGCGATGGCCACCGGCTCGGCGCCCATCTCCACCACCAGTGCCTGCGCGATAGGAAGCATTGCCGCGTCCGCGGTCACCCCGAAGGTGCAGTCCAGCAGCCGGGTCAGGTCCAGGCTCATTCCCGTGAACGTCATGGCCGGATGCAGGGCCAGCGGGATGGCGCCGGCGGCCCGCACCGGACGCAGCACGCCCACGCCGAACCTCCCGGAAGTGTGCGCCACAAGTTGCCCCGGCTGCCACGCGCCCAGCTTGGCCAGGCCGTCCACCAGGTCCGGCAGGGCGTCGTCGGGCACCGCGAGCAGCACCAGTTCCGCGCGCTCCACGATGTCCTGGACCTCAAGGACGGGCACGCCGGGCAGCAGGGCCTCGGCCCGGTCCCGGCTTGCCTCGGAGACGGCGGAAATGCCGATGACGGCGTGTTCGGCGCCGCGCAGGGCAGCGCCGAGGACCGCGCCGACTTTGCCTGCGCCGATGATTCCGACGCCCAGGCGTCCGGGCTTAGCCATGGGGGTGGCCTTCCTGTGGCGGGAGGGATGGGTGTTCCGGGCCGCTGTGGGCGGCCGCCGCAACACTGCTGCCCGGCGGTGCCACCTCCCGCAGCCATTGCTCGGTGGTTTGCCGTTTCCGGGCGAGCCGGGCACGTGCGGATTGATCGTTGAACAGGGTCCGGGCCTGCTCCAGTCCGGCCTGGTAGAGGCGCGGCGCCACTGGCCCTGCCGTGGTGTGGAGGACCAGGTCGGCCACGCCGAACCGGCGGGCCAGCGGCCCCTGGTGCAGCGCCATGGACTGGGTGCGCTGATGCGGGACCACAACAAGGGCCCGCCACCAGCGGCCGGAGCGGATCAGCAGCGCCGTGTCCGTGGCCGCATACGCGTTCCGCCGCCAGCCCAGTGGAGCCAGCAGCCGGGCCCCACGGGGCGTGGTGACAAAGCCACCGTCGGAATCCAGCCCCGCCAGCCCGGCGCCGAAAACCACGTCCGGCTCGCTGGTGCCCGGGTCGGGAAGCACCAGGGCCAGCATGGCCATGGCGTCTGCCTGCTTGCCGACAGGCAGCAGCGTGGTCCGTGCGGAATTGCCGCCGGCGCCTTCCACTGCTCCGTAGCCGGCCACGTTGACCTGGATCCGGTACCAGCCGAAGATCCGCCACAAGGGCGGCTGGCTCATTTTGAGGGCCTGGATGCGGCCGGGCGGGAGGGTTTGCGCCTGGGTGTCCAGCAACCCGTAGCGAAGCCTGATTCCGTCCGGGGAGATGGCCGCGGTGAAGTTGTAGCCCTTGTTGAACAGGCTCCAGTAACTGGCGGCCAGGCCCAGTGCCGCGGGAATCAGGTAGAAGTAGAAGCCGCGGTTGTCGGTTACCGCGGAGAGGACCACCGCTCCCACGCCGCCCAGGAGCACAAAGAAACTCTGCTCGCTGAGCAACAGCGACCCGATCAGGCGCGGCGGCGCAACGGACAGGACCTGGTGTTCCGGCGCCTCGGGCGCCTCAGCGTCCGGGGTGTCCGGCCCGACGGTGACGCCTGCGGCGCGTGCCAGGATGGTGGCCCGCAGCTGGCGGGCCTGGTCCACCTTGAGGTACGCCAGGCGGACGGCGGACTCGCCGGCGTCGGCCACTTCGAACTTAAGCTCGGCGAGCCCGAAGATGCGTGCCAGCAGGGGCTGGACGATGTCGATGGCCTGCACCCGGTCCAGCCGGGCCTGCCGCTGCTGACGGAACACAAACCCGGAGTTGACCCGGACATACCCGCCGGACACCTGGTACTTGGTGAAGTACCAGGTAAGGACAAAGCCGAGGACGGCGATGACCAGCACAATCCCGCCGCCGGCGATCAGCCACGGCGCGCGGGCGGCGAAGTTGCCCTCGAACATCGGCCGGCCCTGCAGGGTTCGTTCAAAAATGTCCCTGCCGAAGAAAAATGCGATGGCGGCCAGGGCCACCCAGCCGCGCACAAAAGGCGACGCCGGATGCACGCGCAGCCACGCGCCGTCGGCCGTTTCAACGGCGGGCCCGTCCAGCGGCGCCGGCCCGTCCAAGGGAGCCGCCCCGTCAAGGGCTGAAGGACGCTCCGTCACAGCCCGGCCAGCCTTGCTTCGCCGCGCGCCGTCAACTGCTCACGGAGCCGTGCCCCCTCCGCTGCAGGAAGGCCCGGGATGTGGGCGTTGGTGCCGGGCGATGCGGTGTGCAGCTTCAGGGTGCACAGGCCAAGCCCGCGCTCCACCGGCCCCACGCCGATGTCCACGTATTGCATACGGCCATACGGCACGGCCATGGTCCGCTGGAAAAAGATGCCGGTCCGGACCAGGAGGTCATCGTCCCGTTCGGCGTAGCCGATGGCGCGGACCTGCCGCGGAATGAGGACCAGCCGCCACAGGGCGGCCACCAGGAGCACCGCCGGAACAGTGATGGCCAGCCACAGCGGCGGCCACCGCCACCAGCCCAGGAGGACAAAGACCAGGGGCAGGCAGAAGACGAGGATGCTCAGCAGGTTGGCCAGCGCCCACTGCACCAGCCTGACGGTGACGTACTTCGGTGACACACGGACCCAGGTTATCCCTGGTGGATCAATCGCCTCTGTACGCATATTCGCCTTCCCCCGTGGCTTCTCCGCGGACTGCCCGGCCGGGCTTTCCGTCAATGTTCTTGGTGTCGGTGTCTTCGGGCGGGATCCTGCAGAACCGCTCCACGAGCAGGCCCACAACGATCATCACCAGGCCGCCGCCGGCCATGGCCAGGGCCAGCCAGGTGATGCCCTGGTTGCTCCGCAGCGTCCAGATCCGCAACTGGTCCAGGAAAATGCCAACGTGCCAGCCCAGCAGCACAGTGCCGGCGTAGGCGCAGGCCTGGGCAAGGACCAGGGTCCTGGCGGCCAGGAGCGGGTCCAGCACAGTCTTTTTGGTGGTGCTGTTGCGCCAGCGGAGCACCCGGATGCCCAGGACCAGGGTGATCACCACAATGACGCCCATGGTGGCCAGCGCCGTGGCGGGAAGGACGGGGGTGGCCATGCTGTAGCGGCCGGTCACCACCGTGGCGGACCAGCCGGCCACCGCCAGGATCACCACAATGAGCAGCAGGCGGACGGGGCTCAGGGGTTTCATCGTTCCTCCACCGCACCAGCCGTGGGCAGGCCGTCGAAATCGCCGAACCCGTCGAACGGGACCAGGTCGCCGAAGTCGGCGGCCCGGGCGGCCAGGGTGCTGACGCGCTCACCGTTCAGCATGGCGGCGGGTTCAATGGTGGACCAGGGGTAGAGCACAAAGGCGCGCAGCGCCGCCCGCGGGTGCGGCAGGGTCAGAACCGGGTCATCGCTGGCGAGCTCGCCGTAGGTAATGATGTCCACGTCGAGGGTGCGCGGCCCCCACCGGACCTCACGGACGCGGTGGTGCTTGTTCTCCACCGCCTGGCAGTGGGCCAGCAGTTCCAGGGGGCTCAGGCTGGTTTCGACGGTGATGACCATGTTCAGGAAATCGGGCTGGTTCGCGGGTCCGCCCACGGCTTTGGTCTGGACCGCGGAGGAGACCGCCAGGAGCCGGACCTCAGGCGGGTCCACCAGGTCTGCCACCGCGCCGGAAAGGGTGTCGTTGCGTTCGCCCAGGTTGCTGCCCAGGGCAAGCACTGCCTTGGCGTAGCCGGCGGTCATGCCGGAACCCCTGCGGCGGGCCGTTCGCGGTGGACGGCGACCGTGACATCGCCGAACGGCACCTCGATGGGCGCCTGGGGTTTGTGGACGGTGATGTCCACCGCCTGCAGCGGGAATTCCGCCAGCAGGCTATCCGCGATGCGCACGGCCAGGGCTTCGATGAGGTTCAGCGGCTCGCCGGTGATGTGGTCGGTGATCCGCTGCGCCACCTCCCCGTAATGCGCGGTGTCGCTGACGTCGTCGGACGCGGCGGCGGGACCGAAGTCCAGGTACAGCACGGCATCCACCACAAAGGGCTGGCCGTCGCGGCGTTCGAAGTCGAAGACGCCGTGATGGCCGACGGCGGTCACTCCGGTCAGCGTAATCCTGTCCATGGCGCGCCTACCGGGAGGGTCGTGGCGGGGCCATGCGTGCAGCGGCCTTGACGGCGTCAAGGCTGGGACCGACGTTGTGCACGCGGACCGCCCAGGCGCCGCGGAAAGCGCTGACGGCGGTGATGGCGGCGGTGGCGGCGTCGCGTTCCTCCGGTGCGGCAGCCTTGCCGGCCACGGTGAGGAGGGTGCCGAGGAACCGTTTGCGGGAGGCGCCCACCAGGACCCGGTGGCCCAGGCCGTCCAGCCGGTCCAGCTGCTGGAGCAGCTCCCAGTTCTGCGCATCGTTTTTGGCGAAGCCCAATCCCGGGTCCACGATGATCTGGTCCGCTGCCACGCCCGCGGCCAGGAGCTTGTCCCGGACCCCGGCCAGTTCCGCGGCCACTTCTCCGGCGACGTCGGTGTATTCGGCCAGCGAATCCATGGTGCGGGCATCGCCGCGGCGGTGCGTGAGGATGTAGGGAACTTTGGTGGCCGCTACCAGCTCGGCCATCTCCGGTTCCATGGTCAAGCCGGAAACGTCGTTGATGATGGCCGCGCCGGCCTTGACCGCAGCCGCGGCCGTGGCAGTGCGCACAGTGTCGATGCTGACCAGCGCGCCGGCCTTTACCAGCGCTTCGACAACGGGAAGCACACGGCGCTGTTCCTCGTCGGGGCTGACTTCCTCGGCGCCGGGCCGGGTGGATTCGCCGCCCACGTCGATGATGTCCGCTCCCGCGTAGAACATCCGCAGCCCGGCGGCGATGGCAGTGTCCGCCGTAGGGTGCTTGCCGCCGTCGCTGAAGGAGTCCGGGGTGACGTTGAGGATCCCCATGACCAGGGTGCGGCCGGTTGGCAGCTCATCGAAGCGGGCTGCCGGGCGCGGTTTGCGCAGGACGGGCAGCGGGGAGGTCGCGGGCCCGGTGCCCGGGTTTGCGGCGAGTGAATCCATGGTTTGTTGGTTACCTTCCGAGGATGAGGCTCATGGCTTCGGCACGGGTAGCCGGGTCATGAAGCTGCCCGCGGACCGCACTGGTGACGGTCTTCGCTCCGGGCTTGCGGATACCGCGCATCGACATGCACATGTGTTCGCATTCAATAACGACGATCGCGCCACGGGGTTTGAGGTGGCTGACCAGCGCTTCGACGATCTGGGTGGTGAGCCGCTCCTGGACCTGGGGGCGGCGGGCGTAGATGTCCACCAGCCGGGCCAGCTTGCTGAGCCCCGTCACTTTTCCTTCGTGCGACGGGATGTAGCCCACGTGGGCAACGCCGTGGAACGGCACAAGGTGGTGCTCGCAGGTGGAGTAGAAGGGGATGTCCTTGACGAGGACGAGTTCCTCGTGGTCCAGGTCGAAAGTGGTGGACAGGACGTCGGCGGGGTCGTGGTGCAGGCCCGCGAACATCTCCGCGTAGGCCTTGGCCACCCGCTTGGGGGTGTCCAGGAGGCCACCGCGGCCCGGATCCTCGCCGATGGCCAGCAGGATTTCGCGGACGGCCGCTTCGATCCTGGGGCGGTCAACCGCAGGGTGGGACCCGCCCTCCGCCTGGTATCCGGCGGAGGGGGGCACGTCGTCGTCGTCGAAGAAAGTCACAGGGGAAGCTTAGCCGCGAAGGGTGTCCGGCCCCGAGCCGGTGACGCCGCCCTGGAACGGTGCGTCGTTGCTGACGCCCTGCGGGTGCGGGGGCTGGGCGTCCAGCGGTTCATCCAGGCGGGCCTGGGTGGCTTCCTCCTGGGCTTCGCGCTCAGCCTTTTCGCGGCGGCTTTCCACGGGACCCGCCGCCTGCACGGGGCGGGTGTCCTTGGACAGCCAGACCTGGCGGAAATCGCTCTTGCGGACATCGGTGAAGATCTCCGCCACTTCCGCCTGGTTCAGGGTTTCGCGTTCCAGCAGTTCCACGGCGAGCCGGTCCAGGACATCGCGGTTCTCGATCAGGATGGCGTAGGCCTCGTCGTGGGCCTGGTCGATCAACCGGCGCACTTCCTCATCCACCACAAACGCAACCTGGTCGGAGTAGCCGCGGTCACTGCCGCTGTCGCGGCCCATAAACGGTTCGCCGGCACCCTGGCCCAGCTTGACGGCGCCGATCCGCTCGCTCATGCCGTATTCGGTGACCATCTTGCGGGCCGTGGAGGTGGCCTTCTCGATGTCGTTGGACGCACCCGTGGAGGGGTCGTGGAAGACGATTTCCTCGGCGACGCGGCCGCCCATGGCGTAGGCCATCTGGTCCAGGAGTTCGTTGCGGGTTACGGAGTATTTGTCGTTGTCCGGGACCACCATGGTGTAGCCGAGGGCGCGGCCGCGGGGCAGGATGGTGATCTTGGTGACCGGCGCGGAGTTGCGGAGGGCACCTGCCACCAGGGCGTGGCCGCCTTCGTGGTACGCGGTGATTTTGCGCTCGTGTTCCTTCATGACGCGGCTGCGCTTCTGCGGGCCGGCCATCACGCGGTCGATTGCCTCGTCCAGGGCGCGGTCATCGATGAGGTTCGCGTTGGAGCGGGCGGTCAGCAGCGCGGCTTCGTTCAGGACGTTGGCCAAGTCCGCACCGGTGTAGCCGGGCGTCTTCTTGGCAACACCCTTGAGGTCAACGCCCGGCGCCATGGGCTTGCCCTTGGCGTGGACCTGGAGGATCTGGTCGCGGCCGATCAGGTCCGGCGCTTCCACCGAGATCTGCCGGTCAAAGCGGCCCGGGCGCAGCAGCGCGGGGTCCAGCACGTCCGGCCGGTTGGTGGCGGCGATGAGGATCACGTTGGTCTTGACGTCGAAGCCGTCCATTTCAACCAGGAGCTGGTTGAGGGTCTGCTCGCGTTCGTCGTTGCCGCCGCCGATGCCGGCGCCGCGGTGCCGGCCCACAGCGTCGATTTCGTCAACAAAGATGATGGCCGGGGAATTGGCCTTGGCCTGTTCGAAGAGGTCACGGACACGGGAGGCACCCACACCTACAAACATTTCCACAAAGTCGGAGCCGGAGATGGAGAAGAACGGGACGCCGGCCTCGCCGGCCACGGCGCGGGCCAGGAGCGTTTTACCGGTACCGGGAGGGCCGTAGAGCAGCACACCCTTGGGGATCTTGGCGCCCACGGCCTGGAACTTGGCGGGTTCCTGGAGGAACTCCTTGATCTCCTGCAGTTCCTCCACGGCTTCATCGGCGCCGGCAACATCGGCGAAGGTCACCTGCGGCATGTCCTTGCTGACCATTTTGGCCTTGGACTTGCCGAACTGCATGATTTTGGAGCCGCCACCCTGCATCCGGGTCATCAGGAACCAGAACAGCGCACCCAGCAGGATCACCGGGATCAGCAGCGACAGCAGGCCGGAGAACCAGTTGCTTTCCACCGGCTGGTCCGTGTAGCCCTGGGCGGGCTTGGCGTCGGTGACGGCCTTGACCACGTCCGCGGCGCGGGCATCCACAAAGAAGAACTGGACGCTCTTGCCCTTGTCCTGCCCGTCCACCTGGTAGTTGTCCTTCAGGGTCAGGTCCACCCGGTTTTCACCGTCGAAGATCTTTGCCTGCTCCACCTTGTCGCCGGTGAGCAGTTCCAGGCCCTTGTCCGTGTCGATCCGTGCCGCACCGCCGGGAGCAAGCGTTGCAAAAGCCACAAGGAGCAGGCCGACCACAACGATGATCCAGATGCCCGGGCCCTTGAAGAAGTTCTTAGCTTTCATCTGTTCGGGGGCTGGCCCCGTCCCTTCCGGTAGTGCTGCACGGCGTGTGTTTCGCGCGTGATGGTGCTGCGTCAGCTTCTAGCTATACACCGTCCGGAGTAAATCACGCTCGGTGGAAACCAAAAGTTCCCTGTGGGCGTAGCGGCTTAACGCACGACGGCGGCCCGGAGGCCGCCGTCGTCAGCGCGCTTTAAGTCCCCTGCGCCTTACTCGTAAACGTGCGGGGCGAGGGTGCCCACGAAGTCCAGGTTGCGGTACTTCTCGGCGTAGTCCAGGCCGTAGCCCACCACAAACTCGTTGGGAATGTCGTAGCCCACGTACTTGACGTCGATTTCCACCTTGGCGGCGGTGGGCTTGCGGAAGGCGGTGCAGATCTCCACCGAGGCGGTGCCGCGCGATTCCAGGTTGGTCTTGAGCCAGGACAGGGTGAGGCCGGAGTCGATGATGTCCTCAACGATCAGCACGTCCTTGCCCATCAGGTCCGTGTCCAGGTCCTTGAGGATCCGGACCACCCCGGAGGACTGGGTGCCGGAGCCGTAGGAGGACACAGCCATCCAGTCCATGGACACGTGGCTGTGGAGGGCCCGGGCCAGGTCTGCCATGACCATAACGGCACCCTTCAGCACCCCCACAATGAGCAGTTCGCGGCCCTCGTAGTCCTTGTCGATCTGGGCAGCGAGCTCGGTGATCCGTTGCTGGATCTGCTCCTTGGTGTAGAGAACGTGCTTGAGATCTGCATGGACGTCGTTTGAATCCACCAATGGCTCCTGTGTAGATGCGGGGGTGCGACTAATTCTTGGGCGGTTTTTTGGACCGGAATACTAGCTTCCCACAGCGCGCGGGTTCGCGGGGACCGGTGGCCTGCGGCGCCTGCCCTGCGGGGCCGCCTGCTCCGGTGGCGTCCTGCAGCTGTGCCAGCGACAGCCGGTACACGGACACCGCGCCGGGCAGTTCCACGGGGCCGGCGGATCCCTTCCGGCGCAGCAGCTCTTCCGCCGCCAAAAGCCGCTGGTAGCTGGGTTGCTGGCCGCCGACGTCGGCCGCCGCCCGGGCGATCACCCGGAACCGGATGGCCGGGGCCAGGGCGCGCAGCGGCTCCTCCGGCAGGGCCACGTCCGTTCCGTCCCGCTCCACCAGGGACTCGAAGGTGGTTTTTGCCACATCTTCGAGGTAGTCGGCGTCCAGTTGCAGGATTGCTGCGGTGCGGGCCAGGGATTCGGCCACCCCCGGGCCCAGGTTGGCTTCGAGGTGCGGCAGGACATCAACGCGGGTACGGGACCGGGCAAAGGCGGGATCGGAGTTGGTGGGATCGTGCCACGGCTGGAGCTCCTCCACGTCGCAGATCTCCTCGGTGTCCGCGCGGCGCAGGGTCAGGAACGGCCGGAGCAGCAGGCCCCGGGCGGGCCGCATGCCTGCCAGCGACCGGGTGCCGGACCCGCGGGCCAGGCCCAGCAGCACCTGTTCGGCCTGGTCATCCAGGGTGTGGCCCAGCAGGACAGCGCCGGCGCCCTGGTCCCTGGCTGCGGCGTCCAGCGCGGCGTGCCGGGCGTCCCGGGCTGCGGCTTCGGGGCCCATCCCGGTGCGGTCCACCGTGACGGTGCGGACCTGCACCGGTTCCAGGCCCAGGTCCCGGAGCGCTGCTGCCGTCCGGGCGGCCACCCCGGCGGACCCTTCCTGCAACTGGTGGTCCACCACCACGGCGCCCACGGTGACCGGGTGGCCGTCCACGTGGCCGCGCCGGGCGAAGTACCCGGCCACGGCGGCCAGCGCCAGGGAATCGGGCCCGCCGCTGCAGGCCACCACCACGTGCGAAGGGTAGCCGGCCCCGGCCATGGATTCCTGCAACCGTTTCCGCGCAGTGCCCACAACCGGCGCCAACCTGCCGGGCCGCCGTCGTCCGCCCTGGACGCCGGGGACAGCGGCCTTGCCGGCCGGGACACCGGCGTTGCCGGCGGGAACGTCAGGCAATTAGAGGCCCATCCGCTCAAGCCACAGCTTGGCGTCGTGGATCTCGGGTTCGGTGGGCAGGTGGTCCGCCGATTCCCAGACCCGGTTGAAGCCTTCCATGCCGGCGGCGGCCACCACGGCACGGACAAAACGGGCACCGTCCGAGTACTGGCGCATCTTCGCGTCCAGGCCCAGGAGGTTGCGAAGGAACTTCTCCAGCACACCGCGGTCCTTGCCGCGGGCGTTGAACCGCTGCCGGATGGTCTTCACGGACGGCACGATGCTGGCGTCCACGGCGTCCATAACCACGTTGGCGTGCCCCTCGAGCAGGCTCATCACGGCGGTCAGGTGCGAGATGGCCGCCTTCTCCTCCGGGTCCTGCAACAGGTCCAGGATGGCGCCGCGGCCCGGGGTGTCGCCGGTGGCTGAGCGGTCCTTGAGCGAGCGGGCTGCTGCCCCTGCCCGGTCCATCAGGGAATCGACGTTGCCCAGCAGGTGCCCGCTGAGGTCATCGATCTGCGCCAGCATGTGGTGGCGCAGCCAGGGGGCAGCGGCGAACTGCACCCGGTGGGTCTGCTCATGCAGGCACACCCACAGCCGGAAGTCCTCCGGCGTGACGTTGAGTTCGCGCTCCACGGAGACGATGTTGGGGGCCACCAGCAGCAGCCTGCCGCCGGCGGGCGCCTTGGAACCTTCGGCGAGCGCGGCAAAGGGATCGTACTGGCCCAGGACCTTGCTGGAAAGGAACGCCAGCACGGCGCCCAACTGGCTGCCGGTGATGGCGCCGCTGACCCCGGCGGCGGCCGGGCTGATGGTGCCCCGCCGGCTCTCGACCATCTTTTCCATGGCCGGCCGGAGCATCACGGCAAAGCTTTGGGTGTTGGCCTTGGCCCAGGAAGCCCTGTCCACCACCAGCACGGAGGAGTCCCGGAGGTCCCGCGCTGCCTCCAGCCCGGTGATCTCGTGGACGTGCGGAACGGACTTATCAGCCAGTTCCCGCAGGCTGTCCACGGCCTTGCCGATGTCCGCCGGGGACAGTGTTGGCCCGGCGGGGGTGAGCCGGGCCGCGGTGGACGCGGCCAGGTCCCAGTTGATGAGGGACTGGGCAGATGCGGACAACGGTTGTGCCGACTCGCGCGCGGTGGTCTCCATAAGTCCCATCAGAACACAGCATGCTGCTGATCGGCCTTAAGTTCGCTGACCGGCGAACAGCCCGCGGCTCACAGCGGGCGCATAGGCCGGCGAAAGCCCCGGCCTATGCACGCCGGGCAATGTTGGACCCATCAAGCACACCGGCGGCTCCCCCGCACGGACCCCACACACTCGCCAGGAGGACCCCATGATCCCGTACCGTCCCATCGCTCCCCTGACCGCAGGCCCGCGGAAGGGCTGGACGTCCGTGCTGGCCGCCGTTGTCCTCGCAGCCCTGCTGGGCACCACGGCTCCGGCGGCCCTGGCTGCCGACACCGGCACGGCGTCTTCCGTGGCGGCCGCAGCCGCCGCCACCCCGCTGGTGGCCACGGAACCCGTCCGCCGGGAGTCCTGACCCGACCCTGTTGCCGCCTACCGGCAGCCGCAGGCCGCGAGGGCCGTCGCGGCCCGGTCCAGCGCTGCCCGGTTCCCTGCCGCGCCGGGGGTCAGTCCGTTGCCGATGAAGGAGAACACCAGCAACCGGCCGTCGGCGTCCACCACATATCCGCTGAGCGCGATCACAGTGTTCAGCGTCCCTGTCTTGGCCCGGACCAGCCCGGCACCGCGGGCTGTGGCGTCGTCGCCGAACCGTGAGTCGAGGGTGCCGGAGACGCCGGCCACCGGGAACCCGGCCAGGGCAGCCCGGAGCCGGTCATCCGGGCCGGAGGTGATGGCAGTGACCGCCCGGACAAACGTGCCTGCCGGGACCTGGTTTCCCATGGCCAGCCCGGACACGTCCGCCAGCTGCAGTGGCGCCGGGGCGATGCCCGCCGCCACGGCCTCCGCCCCGACCACGGCGGTGGCCCCGTCATTGCTGCCGGGCCGCCCCGACGCAAGTGCCGCCAACCGGCCCAGTGCCTCGGCCAGGTAGTTGTCGGAATCCTGCAACATTGCCCCTACCTGCTCCGCCACGGTGGCCGAGTCCGCCGCGGCCAGGACTTCCTGCCCTGCCTCGCCCACGGTTCCGGTTCCGGTTCCGGTTCCGGCCGGAGCAGGCGCGCGTTCGACGGCGGCCGCCACCGTCAATCCCGCCGGTTCGACTGCCGCCCGCAGTTGGCCGGCAAACTCGGCCGCCGCGGCCGCCGCCGGGTCCTGGGGCCGCGGCCCGGTGGTCACGGCGGGATCGTAGCGGGCCGCGTTCAGCGCCAGCGGAGCCAGCGGAGCCACTTCGCCGGCGGCCACGTCCCCCAGGCCCCAGGCCGGATTCAAGGCCGGCCCGCTGAACAGCGAATCATCAAAGCCCACCGTGACCTCACCGGTCACCCCGGCACTGCGCAGGGAATCCGCCGTCCGCGCGGCCAGCGTCGCCAGGCCGGCATGGCCGCGCACCCCGTCGCGGTCCGAGGCGCCGGCCCCCAGCAGCACGTCTCCCCCGCCGGTCAGGACCACCTGGCGGTTGTCCGGACCGGCAAGGACCTTGGTGCTGAACCGGTGATCGGGGCCAAGGGTGCGAAGGGCAGCGACGGCGGTCAGAAGTTTCAGGTTGGAGGCCGGCACCCTGGCGTCCGCGCCGCCCCTGTCGAACAGGACTTCGCCGGTGAGCGCATCCTGGACCTGCCCCGTAAAGTTTCCGCCGCCGTCGGCCGCCAGGAGCGGATCCAGCTGCGCCGCGACGGCTGCGGGCCGCGGGATGGCTGCGGCAGCCGACAGCGGCGCCAACGCCGGCACGGCGGACAACGTGGCCGGGACCTGCTGCCAGGCGGGTGCCGCCGGCGCCGGGGCGGGCTGGTCCGGGGCAAGGAAGCCCGGCACCACCAGCAGCGCCGAGGGGATGGCCACTGCCAACAGGACCGCGACCAGGAGCGCCGCCGGCCAGGACTTCCGGACGCGCGCCACCACCGCGGCGGCAGCCCTCCGGGCACGGTGCCGCCGGGGTTCCGCGCCTGCTGTTTTGGTCATGCCAGTGCCGGTCCTCACGTCCTGAAATATCCCCACAAGTTCCTGATTCCAGGGCCGCTCGCTATATCCTCAATAATAGTCGGCGGCACGGACACCCCATTTTTGGCGGCGGTCTCCCCTGTGCCGCGCACCCCCTGCCATTGCCGAGGAGCATTTCCATGAAGCATGACGTCACCATCGAGATCCCCAAGGGATCCCGCGTCAAGTACGAAGTTGACCACGAGACAGGCCGCGTCCGCCTGGACCGCGTCCTGTTCACCTCCATGCAGTACCCCACCCACTACGGGTTCTTCGAGAACACCCTGGGCGAGGACGGCGACCCGCTGGACGCACTGGTGCTCCTGCAGGACTTCGACCTGCACCCCGGCGTCATCGTCGAGTCCCGGCCCATCGGCGTCTTCAACATGACGGACGACGGCGGCGGCGACGCCAAGGTCCTCTGCGTCCCCGTGGATGCCCGGTTCGACCACATCCAGGAAATCAGTGACGTCAGCGACTTCCTGATCAAGGAAATCGAGCACTTCTTCACCCGTTACAAGGACCTGGAGCCCGGCAAGTGGGTCAAGGCCGAAGGCTGGGGCGACCGCGCCGCCGCTGAAGCCGAGCTCGAAGCCTCCATCAAGCGTTACGTGCCGGCAGCCGGCCACTAAGGTCCAGCAGCCGCCAATCACCGCGGGGCCACTTCCGGTTCGATGCACCCGCTGCATCGGACCGGAAGTGGCCCCGTGTTGTGGTTAAGGTGGAGGGTGAGCTCCGAACCCCTTTTCGCCCCGCCCTCCGGACCGGTCATCGGCCGCCGCGACGGCGATGTCATCCGCGCCACCGGCATCCCCTACGCAACGGCGGCCCGGTTCCAGCCGCCCACCCATGCGCCGGACCGGACAGCGCCACTGGTTGCCACGTCCCCGGCGCCGGCCTGCCCGCAGGCGCCGGTGCCGTTCCTGGACGACGTGCTGGGCACCAAATACGGCGAGCTGCCCGGCAGCGAGGACTGCCAGAACCTGTCCATCACCCTCCCGGCCGGCACCCCGCCGGACGCAAAGCTGCCGGTCATGGTGTGGATCCACGGCGGCTCGTACACCACAGGCTCGGGCGACCTGGCCATCTTTGATCCGGCAGTGCTGGCAGCGGAGAACAAGGTGGTGGTGGTGTCGGTGACGTACCGGCTGGGGCTGTTCGGTTTCCTGTCCACCCACAGTGGCAGGCCGGGCAACCTGGGCCTGCTGGACCAGCTTGAGGCCTTCCGCTGGGTGCAGCGGAACATCGCGGCGTTCGGCGGCGACCCGGGCCGGGTCACGGCCTTTGGGCAGTCCGCGGGCGGCGACGCCATTGCGCACCTGATGGCCGTCCCCGAGGCGCCCCGGCTGTTCCAGCGCGCCATCATCCAGAGCGCGCCGCTGGGCATCTCCCGCGGCCGGGCCAAAATGAACCACGCCATGGGGATCGCAGCCGGGTCCGTCACAGCGGACACCCCGGCCATGGACGTGGTGGCCGTCGAGGAAAACGTGGCACAGGTGGCCCGCAGGTTCGGCATGCTGGCAGCCATGCCGTTCGGCACCCAGTACGGCCATGACCCCCTTCCGGCGGAAGCCGACATCGAAGCAGCCTGGGACCGGACAGCGCCGGGAATCGAGGTGCTGATCGGGCACACGTCCCAGGAAGCGCGGCTCTTCCTGCCCCGCAGCCCGTTCCTCGGCCGGCTGGAACAGGTTCCGCTGGCCGGCAAAGGCGCCCTCCGCGCCGTCAACCGGGTGGTCACCGAGGCCGTCTACGGCCGGGCGTCCAGGCGGTTCGCACGCCGCCACGCTGCGGCCGGCGGCACGGCGCACCACTATGTCCTGGACTGGCACGCACCGGACAACGTCTACGGCTCGGCCCACACCATCGACCTGCCCCTGCTGTTCGGCAACCGGGGCACCTGGGACGGGGTGGGCCTGATCCGGGGCGCCACGTGGGACGAGGTGGACGCCGTGGGCCGGAAGGTCCGGGCGCTGTGGGCAGGCTTCGCCCGCGACGGGAAACTGGCTGCGGCGGGCGGCATCCCGGGCGTCCTGCGGTATTGGGCAGCGTGAGCGGGCGGTGAAGTCGCTGGGTGTTGACCTCGCCGCGGCGGACCGGAAAACGGCGGTGGCCGTCCTCGAGTGGGGCCCGGCCGGGGCTACCCTGGCTCACCTGGCACTCGGGGTTGACGACCAGGAGATCGTTGACCTCTTCGGCGCCACCGACGTCACCGGCATCGACTGCCCGGTGGGCTGGCCGGACGCGTTGCTCCCCTTCCTGACCGGGCACCTGGCGTCCGACGCAGGACCGGTCCTGCAGCACGACGGCATCGCCGGGCGCCGGCTCCTGGCCTACCGCGACACCGACCGGTTCGTCACCGCACAGACGCGCCTGATCCCGCTGAGCGTCTCGGCTGACCGGCTGGCGCACCCCGCCATGCGGTGCGCTGTGCTGCAGGCCAAAATCGCCGGCCTGCACGGACCCCAGCCCAAAGACGGCTCAGGCAGGCTCGCCGAGGTGTACCCGGCCGCTTCGCTGCGGATCTGGGGCCTGAACGGGCGCGGCTACAAGGGCCGCGGCAGCACCGAAACAGAACGGCTGGCCGCACTCCTCGCGGAGCTGCGTGCGCAGGCGCCCTGGCTGGACCTGGCCGGGAACGAGGCCCGGCTGGCAGGGTCTGATGACCTGTTTGACGCCGTCGTGGCCGCCCTGACGGCACGCGCCGTGGCCTGCAACCTGACCCTGCGCCCCGACGCTGCGCACGCTGCGGCGGCGGGGACCGAAGGCTGGATCCATCTGCCCTCGTGCGGGCTCGACGGGCTGCCGGACTGACGCGTGCCGGCCTGGCTCCAGCAAGCGGGGCTGTCAGTTACCCGCGAGCATGGCCGGCGTCAGGAAAGCCAGCTGGGCTTCCTTGTCCGCCAACTGAACAACGGGGCCGAGCTCGAAGGATGAGGCAAGGAGCCGCCGGATGGCCTTGCCGTTGCGGGCGTCGGGCTCGGCGATGATGCGCTCCGTGCCCGGGTCCGCGAAGACGAACCGGGTCAGCGCCGCCGCCAGCACCGGGGTGAAATGCGGGATGAACCTCGACGCCGGGCCCAGCAGCAGATGCGTACCCGTGTCACCGGGCAGTGCAGGGTAGGCCTGGCCCACCGGATCGTGGATGGCCTGGTAGGTCTGGAAAATGCCGAATGGTTCGCCGGCCAGGTCGATCAGGTAGGCGTGGTGGGTGTCCAGCCCGGCCAGGAATTCGTAGACTTCCCGGACTTCCGCCACCGTATAGCCGGACATGCCCCAGAACCTGGCGCGCTCCGCCGTGACCCAGCCGTGGAGAACAGCGGCGTCCGCCACGGGGTCGATGGGCAGCAACCGGAACAGCCCCCAGGTTTCGAACTCCTCCTGGTAAGCAGGGGTCCGCCGGGCGGCTTCGGGTGCCGCGATTGGGCTGGTGGACATGGCTCTCCTCGGAATAGTCCTGCGGGCTGAATTTTGCCGTAACGCCGCTGCAACGGGACCAGCGGAAAGCGCGGGTTAGGTTAGGCTGTCCTCATTAAAGCATCGATTCCCGTTTTGCGTGCACAGCGTCCGGGCAGAAGGAGAACCATGAAGCGCAGCTGGGAGGGCGCCGTCCTCAAAGTCTTCGGGGCCAAGGATTTTTCCTTGGCCGTGACGGGCCGCGAGCAGATCGGCCCGCAGTTTATGCGGATCCACGTGGACGGCGGTTCGCTGCTGGCTGACTGCGGCGTCCATCCCACCATGTGGATCCGGCTGTGGTTCGACGACAACGGCAAACCGCACCAGCGCGCCTTCACCCTGGTCAACCCGGATGCCGCGGCCGGGACCTTCAGCCTGGACTTCGCCCTCCACGAGGGCCGGGCCGCCGACTGGGCGCGGGCCGTCCAGGCCGGGGAAACCATCGAGGCCACCGTCCAGGGCAGCAAATTCGACCTCCCGGACCCGGCGCCCACGGCCGCGGTGCTGGTGGGCGATCCCGCCTCAATCCCGGCCATCAACTCACTGCTAACGGTCCTCGGCGACATACCTGCCACCATCTGGCTCGAATACAGCCACGACCCGGACCGTTCCCTGCCGGTACATGCCAGGGCCAGGGATACGGTGTCCTGGGTGCCGCGCCAGGACGGCGGCGACCGGCTGGTTGGCGAGGTCTGCGCTGCGTTGACCGCCCGCGCCGAAGCGACCGGCGCGGGCATGGATACCGGCTATTACTGGCTCGCCGCCGAGGCCGCCAGCACCCGCGCCATCACCAGGCACCTGCGGAAAACCCTGGGCGTGGACAAACGCCGGATCAACGCGTTGGGCTACTGGCGGTCCGGCGAAGCTTCCTGACCCGCCGGCGGCGCGGCCCCGCCGTCGGGCGCCCTCCTGCCTACGCCCCGCCGAGGGTCCAGCCGGTAATTTCCTCCGGATCCTCACCGTACGTGCGGGTGTGCTCGAAGGCCTTGTTTTTGCGGTCCAACAGGTCCTGGCGCAGGATCGAGTGCCGCGCCGCCAGTCCCGGCACGCGGTCGATCGCGTCGATGGCAAGCTGGAACCTGTCGATCCCGTTGAGCATGGCCATGTCGAACGGCGTGGTGGTGGTCCCCTCTTCCTTGTAGCCCCGCACGTGCAGGCCCTCCTGGTTCGTCCGGCGGTAAGCCAGCCGGTGAATCAGCGCAGGGTAGCCGTGATAGGCGAAAATGATGGGCTTGTCCGTGGTGAAGATGCCATCGAAGTCCTTGGCGGGCAACCCGTGCGGGTGCTCGGATTCGTCCTGGAGCCGCATCAGGTCCACCACGTTCACCACCCGCACCTTGAGTCCAGGGGCTCCCAGCCTGAGCAGTTCCGCCGCCGCGACGGTTTCCACCGTGGGCACATCGCCGGCGCAGGCCATCACGACGTCGGGCTCCTCTCCGGGGACTTCCGAGCCGGCGAACGTCCAGATTCCCAGGCCGCGGCGGCAATGGTTGGCGGCGTCGGCCGGGCCAAGCCAGGTGGGTGACGGCTGTTTGCCGCTGACCACGATGTTCACATAATCCGTGGAAGCCAGGCAGTGCTCCATCACGGAGAGCAGCGTGTTGGCATCCGGCGGCAGGTAGGCACGGATCACCTCCGCCTTCTTGTTCACCGCATGGTCGATGAAGCCCGGGTCCTGGTGGGAAAAACCGTTATGGTCCTGCTGCCACACATGGGAGGAGAGCAGGTAGTTCAGGGAGGCAATGGGCTGGCGCCACGGCAGCGTCCGGTGCACCTTCAACCACTTGGCATGCTGGTTGAACATGGAGTCGACAATGTGGATGAACGCCTCGTAGCAGCTGAACACGCCGTGCCGCCCGGTCAGCAGGTAGCCTTCCAGCCAGCCCTGGCAGAGGTGCTCGCTGAGCACCTCCAGGACCCTGCCGGAACGCGCCAGGTTCTGGTCGACGTCCTCAATCCGGTACTGCCAGACCTTGTCGGTGACCTCATAGACGTCCTGGAGGCGGTTCGAGGCCGTCTCATCCGGGCCGAAAAGCCGGAAGTTTTCCATGTTCAGTGCGATCACGTCCCGCATCCACGAACCAAGCGTGATCATGGGGCTGACGCGTTCAGTTCCGGGCCGGGCCACCTCGACGGCGTGGTCCCGGTAGGCGGGCAGCAAAAGGTCCCGGCGGAGCAAGCCGCCGTTGGCATGCGGTGTGGCGCTCATCCGGAAATCCCCTGCGGGGGCAGCCTCGGCGACGTCGGCACGCAGCCTCCCGTCGGCGTCGAACAGTTCCTCCGGCCGGTACGACTGCAGCCACTGCTCCAGCATCTTCAGGTGCCCGGCGTTGGTCCGCACCTCCGAGAGTGGCACCTGGTGGCTGCGCCAGGTCCCTTCCACCTGCAGTCCGTCCACAACCCGCGGACCGGTCCAGCCCTTCGGTGAGCGCAGCACAATCATGGGCCAGCGGGGTGCCGGGTCCTGCCCGGCACCGTCCGCTCCGGCGGGGCCGGCGGGGTTCCGGCGCCGGTCCTGGATGGCGCGGATGTCCGCCATGCAGGCGTCCAGTGCCTGCGCGAAGTCCTGGTGGGCCTGTTCCGTGGCGTCCGGATCCGCCACCGTGACGAAATACGGTTCGTGGCCGTAGCCGCGGAGCAGCTGGTCAAGCTGCTGTTCGGGCATCCGGGCCAGGATGGTGGGGTTGGCGATCTTGTAGCCGTTCAGGTGCAGGATGGGCAGCACGGCACCGTCCGCGACGGGGTCCAGGAAGTTGTGCGAGTGCCAGCTCGCGGCGAGTGGTCCGGTCTCCGCCTCGCCGTCCCCGATCACCACGGCCGTCACCAGCTGGGGGTTGTCGAACACGGTCCCGTAAGCATGGGCCAGCGAGTACCCCAGCTCGCCGCCTTCATTAATGGAACCGGGAGTTTCCGGCGCCGCGTGGCTGGGGATGCCGCCGGGGTAGGAGAACTGCCGGAACAGTTCGGCCATACCGTCAGCATCGTTCCCCACGTGGGAGTAGATCTCCGAGTAGGTCCCTTCCAGCCAGGAGTTGGCGACGACGGCGGGACCGCCATGTCCCGGACCGGCAACAAAGAGCATCTCGGCGGCGTCACGCCGGATGACGCGGTTCAGGTGGGCATAAACAAAGTTCAGCCCGGGGGTGGTGCCCCAGTGTCCCAGCAGCCTGGCTTTGGTGTGCGCCGGTTGGAGCGGTTCGCGCAGAAGGGGGTTGCTTCGCAGGTAGATCTGGCCCACGGACAGGTAATTCGCCGCCCGCCACCATCTGTCCAGGAGGTCCAGTTCGTTCGGTCCCATGCTGCCGGCCATGATGGTCCTTCCGTCGGTGGCGCCGCCCTGGGACGGCATTAGCACCCATCGCACCAGATGGGGAAACCTGGTGCAACCCTGCTTGCCTGCCCGGCACTGCCAACGGGTAGTCTTTGGTTCAATGTTCACGTTGACCATCAACCAAACGGATAGCCGGCGCGACGGCGACCGCGTCCCTCAGCTGTTGAAGGACCTGCGGCATATCCCCGCGCGCCTGGATTTCGACAGGTCCGTGGAGGATGAAGTCCAAGGCATTGTGGACTGCCCGCACCAGGCAGTGGAAGCAGCCCTGGTGGCCCTGCGTTGCGGCTCCTGGTTCGTGGGGATCGGGGTGGGGCCGGTGAACGAGCCGCTGCCCAACCAGATCAAGGACGCCTCCGGGCATGGCCTGGTTTATGCCCGGCGGGCCGTGGACCGGCTCCGGAACGGCAAGGAACGGGTGCCTGTTGCGGTGGAGGGCCCGGTGGCGGACATTGCGCACGACGCCGAAGCCGTACTGCGCCTGCTGGGCCTGATAGTCCGGGACCGGTCAGGGGCCGAGTGGCGGGTGCTGGACCTGCTCACACCAGGGGTCCGTGGCCAGCAAAAAGCTGTGGCCCAGGCGCTGGGCATCACCACGCAGGCCGTCAGCAAGGCGGTGGCGCGGGCGCAGTGGAACGAGGAGCACGCCGCCAGGCCTGCCGCTGCCCGGCTGTTGGCGTTAATCCTCGAAGCCAGGTAGCCGGCGCCGGCTGCTTTGTGTTTCGCGGGCCGGCTGGGCGTTGTCAGGTGCTAGCTGCCTGCGGTGGCCAGAACCGGTTCGCCGTTGAAAAATTCCAGTTCCCAGCCGTGGACGGCGTGGTGGTGGGCCAGGTTGAGTGCGGCGTTGTCCACGCTGGCGAGGGTCCGGCCGGTGGCCCGCCCCAGGCTGACGCGGAGCAGGGTGCCGTGCGTGACCACCAGGACGCGCTGGCCGCGGAATTCGTCGGCCAGCGCTTCGAGGGCTGCCAGGCCGCGGGTGGCCGCTTCGTCTTCGCTCTCGGCTCCCCGGAACCCGCCGGGAATGCGGAGCGCCTCAAGTTCAGGACCCGCCTGCATGCCCTCCGCGGGGCCGAAGCTGCGCTCGGTCAGTTCGGGGACGCGCCGCGACACGGTCAGCCCCAGCCCCGCGGCAATCAGGTCGGCGGTTTCCGCCGCGCGGCTCAGCGGCGAGGACACCACGGCGTCCCATTCGTAGGGTGCCAGGACGGCTGCGGCGTCGCGCGCCTGTCCGCGGCCCACGTCGTTGAGCGGGATGTCGGTGGCACCCTGCAGCCTGCGTTCGGCGTTCCAGTCGGTCTGGCCGTGGCGGACCAGGGCGAAAGTGGTGAGGCTCATGGCTTCCATTCTGCCTTGCGGGGCGGCCCGGACGGGAACCGGCCCACGGGCGCGCCGGCGATGAGGGCAATCTGGAAGACAGCGAGTCCGGCAAGCAGGGCGCAGGCGGCCAGCGCCGCCGTCTGGACCACTGTCATCCCGGTGTGGCGCTAAAGGAGGCTGTGGAGCACACGGGCGGCGCCGTCGTCGTGAACGGAAAGGGTGACCTCGTCCGCAGCGGCGAGAACTTCCTCCGGCGCCTGCCCCATGGCCACGCCGCGGCCGGCCCACGTGAGCATCTCGATGTCGTTCCGGCCATCACCGATGGCGACCGTCTGCTCCGGCCCGATGTCCAGCCGGGTGCGCAGGTTTTCCAGCGCGCTGGCCTTGGTGACGCCGGCGGCGGCGATGTCCAGCCAGGCAGTCCAGCCCACGGAGTAGGTGACGCCGGCGAGGCCGATGTGGCGGATGGCCTCGTTGAACTCCTCGGGGGTGTTGTCCGTGCTGAACACCACCACGCGGACGGCCGTGGCAGCAAGCATGGTCTGGAAGTCGACGCCCACGGCCTCAACACCAAAACTGGCGTCCTGGAACCGCTCGGTGGAGAGGAAGTTGCCGTCCTCGTCCTCCAGCGCGTACTTGGCTGCCGGAAGCCGCTCGCGGAGGGCGCGGAGTGCGGGAGCGGGGTTGAACGTGGCTTTGTGGATGATCTCGTAGCCCTTGTCCAGTTCCGGGTGCAGCCGGAGGGTCACGCCGCCGTTGCAGCATACGGCGTAGCCGTGTTCGATGCCGATCAGCTCGATGATGGGCAGCGTGGCGTTCAGGGACCGGCCGGTGGCAATCATTACTTCGTGGCCTGCGGCCACCACGGCCTGGGCTGCGTTGCGGACGGCCGGGGACATGTGCCCGTCGTGGTTGACCAGGGTGCCGTCCACGTCCAGGGCCACCATCAGCCGGGTGTCGTTGTTGTTGGGGTTCTCTCGCCGGTCATCGTTGCCGGCGACTGAGGATTCAGTCAGCGTTGTCATTGAACAAGTGAAGCAGACGCCCGGCATGGCCGCTAGGACGCGCGCCACAGCTTTGTTGAACGTCCGGTTAATATTCACAGGTTGTCCCCGGTGTGGGTATTAACCCTGGTGGCCCCGGCCCGGGACGGCGGCGATCAGCTCCCGGGTGTACTCATGTGCGGGACGCTCCAGCACCACCCCGGCGGGTCCCTCCTCCAGCAGTTCCCCGCCCCGCATCACGGCCACGCGGTCCGAAATCTGTTGGACCACGGCGAGGTCGTGCGAGATAAAGAGGTAGCTCAGGCCGTCCTTGGCCTGCAGTTCGGCGAGGAGCGCCAGGATCTGGGCCTGTACCGACACGTCGAGTGCCGACACCGCTTCGTCCAGCACCACCAGGTCGGGCCGGAGCGCCAGCGCCCGGGCAATGGCCACCCGCTGCCGCTGTCCGCCGGACAGTTCGACAGGCTGCCGGGCACCATAGGTCGCCGGTAGGTGCACTGCCTCCAGCAGCGAGGCAACACGTGCCCGCCGGTCCGCCGTGGTGCCTTCCCCGAACGCCCGGAGCGGTTCACCCACGCTGTCCGCGACGCTGAAACGCGGGTCCAGGGAAGCGTAGGGGCTCTGGAAAACCACCTGGAAACGCCGCCGCAGCTGGCGCAGCTGTTCGCCCCTGGCAGCGGCGAGGTCCACCCCGTCAAAGTGCACCGAGCCGGAGGTTGGCCGGTCCAGCCGGAGGAGCAGCCGTGCCACGGTGCTTTTTCCCGACCCACTCTCCCCCACCAGCGCCAGCGTCTCGCGCCGGCCAATCTGGAGCGAAACGTTGTTCACGGCCGTCAGGGTTTTGGGTCCCTTGGCGGTGCGGGGCAGGTGGAAGAGCTTAAGCAGGTCCGTGGCCACCACCAGCGGCTCCGCAGCAGCGGCAGCAGCACGGGGCAGGCCGGCGGGATCGGACAAGGCGCCGGGCACCGCCGGCCGCAGCCGTCGCGGGTTCAGCCCGGGCGCAGCCGCAATCAACTGGCGGGTGTAGGCGTGCTGCGGGTTGCCCAGGACGTTGGCCACCGGGCCGTGTTCAACGATGTCGCCGCTGCGCATCACGATGATCCGGTCGGCCCGGTCCGCGGCCACCCCAAGGTCATGGGTGATCAGCAGGACGGCGGTTCCGCGTTCAGCGGTGAGGGCCGAGATGTTGTCCAGGATCTGCCGCTGCACCGTCACGTCCAGGGCGCTGGTTGGTTCGTCCGCAATCACCAGCCGCGGCGAGGCGGCGAGCGCCGTGGCAATCAGCACCCGCTGGCGCATCCCGCCGGAAAACTGGTGCGGAAACTGCCGGGCCCGCGCTTCCGGGTCCGGGATGCCGCTTTCGGCCAGCAGCCGCACGGCACTTTGCCGGGCCACCTTCCGCGGCTCCAGCCCATGGATGGTGAGCGCCTCGGCCACCTGGACTCCTACGCGCTGCAAGGGGTCCAGGGCAGCTGTGGGATCCTGCGGGATCAGGCCGATCTCCTTGCCCCGTACCCCCTGCCATTCCTTCCGGGTGAGCTTTGCCAGGTCGGCGCCGGCAAACACCACGGAGCCGGCGTCAGTGCTGGCGTTGGCGGGCAGCAGGTTGATGATGGCGTGCGCGGTGGTGGTTTTGCCGGAGCCGGATTCGCCCACAATCGCCACAACCTCGCCGGCGTGGACCTCGAAGCTGACACCATGGACCGCTTCGGTGGTTTCCCCGTTGACGCGGTAGCTGACGCGCAGGTCCTCGACTTTAAGCAACGGCTGGGTGCCGGTCATGTCCGGTTCCTTTCGGGGTTGGCGAATGCGTGCGATAAGCGGTTGGTGGCCAGCACGACGGCGGCAATCACCACGCCCGGCAGCGTCACCAGCCACCAGGCGGCCACAAGGTAGTCCCGCCCGCCGGCCACGAGGGATCCCCATTCGGCCGACGGGGGCGGGGCGCCGAAGCCCAGGAAGCTCAGCGAGGAGATGGACAGCACCGCCATGCCGAATTCGAGGGCCGAGAGTGCCAGGACCGGGCCGGCGGCGTTGGGCAGCACGTGCCGGAGCAGGATGGTGTGCCAGCGGACGCCGGCGGAGCGCGCCGCTTCGACGTATACGGCGGTCCCCACCCGCAGGGCCTCCGCCCGCATGATCCGGGCGAAGTTCGCAACACTTGCCACCCCCACGGCGATGGCAATGTTCACCGTGCCGAACCCGAGCACGGTGATGAGCGCCAGGGAGAGCAGCAGGCTGGGGATGGCGAGCAGGACGTCCATGACCCGCATGATCGCGTCATCCACCCAGCCGCGCAGCGAGCCGGCCAGCAGCCCCAGGAGGGAGCCTGCCACCAGGCCCACCCCAACGGCGACGGCCGTCGCCGCGAGCGAAGTGGCGGCTCCGTGCACCACCCGCGAGTAAAGGTCGCGGCCCAGGCTGTCGGTGCCGAACCAGTGGGCGGCTGATGGCGGTTGCAGCCGGTCGGCCGGAACCCCGGTGTCCGGCGGCCAGGACGAGAAAGCCCCGGGCACCACGGCCCACAAAACCACCACACCAAGGACCAGGCCGGCCAGCACCAGGCCGGGGGCACGGCCCAGCCTGCGGCTGGCGGCGGCCAGGCGCGGGAGCGCTGCGCGCCCGACGCCGGCAGCCCGGCCGGGTGCGCGGCGGCCGGTTCCGGGCGTTCCCGGCGAAGCCGGGGAGACGTCCGGGGCGGGACCGGAAGCCGTTGGGACTGGACCGGTACCCTCAACTGCATGGTCCCCGGGACGGGTCTGTGCCGGACTGGGCCGGACGAGTTGCTGCGGCATGGTGCCTCCTAAACCGATACCCGGCGGGCGGTGTTGATGCGCGGGTCAACCAGTGGGTAGATCAGGTCCACCAGCAGGCTGGTGAGTACAAAGATGGCGGCGGCGAGGACCACAAGGGTTTGCACCACCGGGATGTCCCTGCTGTTGACAGCGGTGACGGTGAGCCGGCCGATGCCGGCGCGGGAGAAGACGGTTTCACTGACCACGGCGCCCGCCAGCAGGTTGCCCACCAGGATCCCCAGCATGGTCAGGGTGGGGATGGCGGCGTTCCGGAGGGCGTGACCGAAGTGGATCAGGGCGTCGCTGGCGCCCTTGGCCCGGATCTGTTCGATGTAGGGCTCGCCCAGCGTCCGGTGCAGGCTACGGGACAGCAGCTGGGCGATCACGGCGGCGGTGGGAATCGCCAACGTCAGGGCGGGCAGCACCAGGCTCGCCACGCCGTCGTTTCCGATGGCCGGGAACAGCCGGAACCGGAAGGAAAAAAACTGCAGGAGCAGCAGCCCAATCCAGAACGTGGGCACGGCGATGCCCAGCGGAGGCAGGGCGGCAAAGGCCTGCCGGAGCCAGCGGTTCCTGCTGAACGCGGCCCCGATGGCCAGGGCGCTGCCCAGGATGACGGCGAGCGCAAAACCGGCCGCGGCGAGCTTGATTGTTTCGGGCAGGACCTCCGCCACGGCCGCCGTGGCGGAGACGCCGTTCTTGATGGAAATGCCGAAATCGAGCTGCAGCGCCTTGACCAGCGCAATGAGGTACTGCTCGGGAAGTGGCCGGTCCAGCCCGTATTCGCTTCGGAGCCGGGCAACCAGCGCGGGGTCAACCGCGTTTTGCTCGTCGCCGCTGGCCATAATGCTGACCGCGTCGCCGGGCAGGAGGTAGAGGATAAAGAAGGACACGGTGTAGGCCGCCCAGAGCACGAAGGCTCCCTGCAGCAGGCGTCGTCCGATGAAGCGGATCATGGTGGTCCTTGGGATCGGGCGGCGGCTGGCCTGTGAGGGGCCGGCCGCCGCTGCTGCCTAGTTGCTGAGCCAGGTGTCGTAGAAGTCCAGCCGGCTGGACGCCTCGAAGGTCAGGCCGTGCACTTTTTCGCTGGCCGAGATGGTGGTGGAGAGCTCGTACAGCGGGATGGAGTGGGCGTCCTTGATCAGCGTTTCCTGGGCCTGGTCCACCAGCTTCTGCCGGGCGGCCTGGTCCAGGGCTGCTGCCTGTTCGCCCAGGGTGTCGTCCACCGGAAGCTGTTCCCTCAGGTTGCTGCCGCCGCGGGCGGTGGCGGAGGAGAACACTGTCCGCAGCACGTCCGGATCACTGCGGGTCAGGTTGCCGTAGGAGAAGTCATAGGTCTTGTCCGCCTGGGCGGCCGTGACATCCGCGATGGTGGTGAATTTCAGCTGCAGGTCCACCCCCACGGCCTTGAGCTGCTGCTGCACCAGTTCCAGGACTTCCTTGGGCGACTGCCAGTAGGTGACCTGGAAGGAGAGCTTTTGGCCCTCCTTTTCCCGGACACCGTCCGGGCCTTCCTTCCAGCCGGCGGCGTCCAAAAGTTTCCTGGCGCCGTCGGGATCATGGGCCAGCAGCGGGCTGAGGTCCGTGAAGTACGGCGTGGTGTGGGACAGGACGCCCTTGGCCGGCTGGTCGGCATCGGTCAGCAGGGTGCTGGTGATTTCCTCCCGGTTGATGGCCTTGGAAATGGCCTGCCGGACGGCGGTGTCCTTGAGCTTGGGGCTGGACTCGTTGGGGTAGAGGTTGTAGACCACCCCGGGGTTGGCGCGGGTTTCGGTGCTGAAGCCGTTGCCGTTGAACAGGGCAACGTCCGCGGCGGAGATGGCCGCGGTGGCGTCGATCTGGCCGGACTGCAGGGACCCGGTACGGTTCCCGGCCTCGGGGATGATCTTGAACGTGACAGTGTCCAGGTACGCCTCGCCCTTGTTGGTGTTGGTGGCTGCAGGCCAGGAGTAGCCGGGCCGGCGTTCCAGGACTGCTTCCTTATCCACGGTGTAGCTGCGGACGCTGAACGGTCCGGAACCGGAGAATTTACCGGCGCAGCGATCCGCTTCGGACAGGGCGGCGGACGCCGGGGAGAGCAGGCCCAGGGTGAACGTGGACGTGGCCTGCAGGAACTGGGCGTTGGGCTTGGAGAAGTCCACCACCACGGTTTTGGCGTCCGGCACCGTGATGGCGCTGACGTCGCTGAGGTAGGTCGAACCCAGGGTGGCCTTCGCGCCGAGGGCCTTGATGGCCTCGAAGTTGGTCTTCACGGAGGCCGCGTCGATGGCGGCTCCGTCGGCAAACGTGGCCCCGTCCCGGAGGGTGAAGGTGAAGCTGGTGGCGTCGGCGTTGGCCTCGAACTTTTCGGCCAGCCACGGCACGATCTCCCCTGTTTTCGGGTCCTGCGACGTCAGCGAGGCAACTGTCTGCCGGGCCACGGCGATGGCGTCGTTGTTGCCCGCCTGTTGCGGGTCAATGCAGCCGCGGTCCACAGAAAGGGCGAAGTTAAGGTTTCCGCCGGAAACAGGGGTGGCGTCGGCGGCCGGTTCGGTGCCGGCGCCGGCCGTCCCGCCGCAGGCGGACAAGAGGAGGGCCGCAGCGAGGAGGCCGCCCACGACGGCGGGCCTGCTGGTGGGGCGATTGGCGGTGGTTCCAGCGGGGTTGAAGGGGTTCATGCGACGTTTTCGCTTTCCTGGCGGCCGGCCGCGGACAGGGTGCCGCGCCGGTGTGATGAGGGGACCCGAAGTCCCAGGTTTTCGCGGAGGGTGGTGCCTTCGTATTCGGTCCGGTAGACGCCGCGGTCCTGCAGGCGCGGGACGAGTTCGTTGACAATGTCGTCCAACCCGCCGGGGACAAGCCAGGGGGTGATGTTGAATCCATCCACCGCTCCGGTCCTGGCGTATTCAGCCAGCAGGTCGGCGACGCCGTCGTAGGAGCCCACCAGGCCGCGGCCGTTCAGGCGTGACCGGGCAGCAACGAACTGGCGGATGGACTGGCCCTTCCCGCGGGCCTCGTCCCGCCACTGGCCAGCGAGTTCCCTTGCGCTTTTGCCGTGGAAGGCGTTTCCGCGGGTGGGGTTCGTGACGTCCACTACGGGGTCGATCTCAGGCAGCGGCCCGTCGGGGTCATACCCGTCCAGGGTCCGGCCCCAGAACTGTTCCAGGTAGGCGATTGCCGTCTCCGGGCCTACCTGCTGCTCCCGGACCCAGTGTTCCTTCTCCGCGGCCTCCTTTTCTGTGGCGGCGAGGATGAATTCCTGGCCCGGGAAGATTTTGACGTCATCCGCGGGGCGGCCGGCCTTTAGTGTGCGGGCCACGATGTCCGCCCGGAACACCTTCGCATCCTCGAGTTCCGCGTGCCGGGAGAAGATAACGTCGGCATTGCGGACAGCGAAGTCGCGGCCGTCGGGTGAATCCCCCGCCTGGAAGAGGACGGGGTGGTGCTGGGCGGACCGCGGCAGCCGTCCCGTGATGTCCACGTCGAAGCTTGCGTCGTTCCGGCGCACCGGGGTGATGCTTCCTTGCCGGAGCCAGCGCCCGTCGCTCCGGGACCCGGCGATTGCGCCGTCGGCCCAGGAGTCCCAGATGGCTTTGGCGGTCTGGACAAAGGCTTCGGCCCGGACGTAGCGGTCCTCGTGCTTGAGGAACCCGCCGCGGCGGAAGTTGGCGCCGGTCCAGGCATTGTCCGTGGTGACGATGTTCCAGGCAGCGCGGCCGCCGGAGAGCAGGTCGAGGCTGGCCAGCCGGTGGGCCAGGTCCGCGGGATCGTTGTAGGTGGTGTTTTGGGTGGCCACCAGGCCGATGTTGGTGGTGACGGCGGCGAGTGCCGCCAGGGCGGTCTGCGCGTCCGGGCGGCCCACCACGTCCAGGTCGTGGATCCGGCCCAGGTGTTCACGGAGCCGCAGTCCTTCGCCCAGGAAGAAGGCTGAGAACAGCCCGCGTTCGGCGGTCTGGGCCACGCGGCGGAAGGATTCAAAGTCGGTCTGGGAGCCGCTGTCCGGGGCTTTCCAGACGGTGGTGTGGTTGACGCCCTGGAAAAAGACGCCGAACTGGATCCGGCCGTTGCCGGTGGGACGGTGCGTGGTCATGGGGTGCTCTCTTTCAGGCCGCTGCGTAGCGGTTGGCGGGGCGGGGAAGGCCGAAGGACCGGCGCAGCGTGGTGCCGGCGGCGGGCGCGCTGACCAGGCCGGCGGCGCGCAACGCGGGCAGGACGTTGAGCGCCAGTTCCGGCAGGTCGACGTCCACGACGGCGGGATGCAGCCGGACGCCGTCCGCGGCATCGAAGAGCCGGGCCAGCAGGGACACGAGGCCGGCGGGGCTGCCCACGTACCGGGCGCCGCCGGTCCACGGCTCGTGGCGGTCCAGCTCCGCGAGCCGTTCCGCGGCCGTTTGGCCGCGGGCGTCGAGGATCACGTCGAGCTCCACGAGGGTCCGGGGAACGCCGGTGGCGGCCGCCGCTGAGGCTGCTGCGGCGAGCCCGTCAACGGTGGCGGCTGAAGCGAGTGCCACGTCGGCTTCCACGGTGGAGAGCAGCGCCGCCGGAGCGATGACCACCAACTGCCCCTGCAATGGCCGGGGAATGATCGCCGGGCCCTTGACGGCGAAGCGCTCCCCTTCGAAGTCGGCGTAGTGCAGTTTGTCGCGGTCCAGGTAGCGACCGGTGGAGGCGTCGCGGATGACGGCGTCGTCCTCCCAGGAATCCCAGAGCCGGCGGCCGGCTTCCACGGCGTCCGCGGCTTCGAGGGGCGCTGCGGCGGCGGCCAGCTGCTCACGGCCCACGGCGCGGGCTTCTTCGGGCGCGTTGGCCGCGCTGACCAGCCAGCCCGCCCTGCCCTGGGAGGCGTAGTCGAGGCTGGCCAGCTGGGTGGCGACGTGGAATGGCTCGGTGTAGAGGGTGTCCACCTCGGGTACCAGGCCGATCGAGCCGGTGATGGGGGCAGCGAAGGCGGCCCGTTGCACGGCATCGATCCGGCCGGGAATCCCGGCCGTGCCGGCATCCACCACGCGGGAATCGCGGAAGGTGGCCAGGTGGAAGCCGGCGATGTCTGCGGCCTGGACGGTGCCGCTGATGCGGGCACCGCCCAGCAGTCCGTCCGGAAGGTGGTGGGCGTGGCGCCACGCGGCGGGGTGCGCCCCGTCGCCGTCGAGCTCAACGGCCACCACGTTGGGACGGTTTTCGGGTACTGGTAGTGAAGGCATGGCTTTCCTCTTTCAGGGGCCGCTGGTGCGGCCGGGACGACATTTCACTTGCCGCAGTGCGGCCAGGTCTGTTTCCGGAGCACCCCGCCACTAAATGCCTGAGGGTTGCCGCAGCACGAGCCGGTCCTTGGCGTGCTGACTCTTGACCTATGGCTCGAATGTACGATCCCCGAATGACCCCCGCAACCGCCGTTGTCGCACGAGGTCAACGCGCGAAACGCCACGTCAAGCGACGGCTTAAACCGTCATCTGGCGGCGCCTGTGACGGCCTGTTGCGCACCGTTGAGTCCGGTGACATGGCGCTTTGGGCGCCGGAGCCGGCGTCCGTAGGGTCAAGCCATGAGCCCAACGGATGCCCTGCTGTCAGTTCTCGATCTGAGCCCCATCCCGGCGGGGGTGGACGCCGGGCAGGCGCTGCGCAACAGCGTGGAGCTGGCCGTCGCTGCCGAGGACCTCGGCTACCACCGCTATTGGCTGGCCGAGCACCATCTCAATCCCGGCGTCGCGGGTTCCGCCCCGCATGTGCTGTCCGCCCTGGTTGCTGCCGCCACCCGGACCATCCGGGTGGGGACGGCTGCCACCATCCTGGGCAACTACCGGCCGCTGCAGGTAGCCGAAAACGTCGGAACCCTGGCGGCAGTGTTCCCGGACCGGATCGATCTGGGATTTGGCCGCTCCGGCCAACCCGCTTCCCCGCCGGCAAGCACCGGCGGGGAAGACCTCCGGACTGCCGGCGAACCCGCGCCGGAGGACGCGGGCCGGGTGGTGGCGGGCCTGGTGGTCCCCGCCAAACGGCAGCCGTTCAGTTCCGTGCTGCCCCGGAAGTTCCGGCTCCAGGCCGAGCTCCTGGGCCGGGAGCCCGGGGATGCGGACAACTTCGAGAGCGACGTGCAGGACGTCATCGGCTTTTTCGACGGCGGCTACCGCACTCGGCACGGCGAGGGGATCACGGTGACACCTGCCCTGGGACATGCCCCGCAGTTCTGGCTCCACGGTTCCACGGCGGGGCCCAGCGCCCGGCTTGCCGGGAAGCTGGGCCTGCGGTTCGGCGCGAATTACCACGTGTCGCCGGCCACGGTACTGGAGTCGGTGGCCGAATACCGGGCCCACTTCCGGCCCTCGGCGGCGGTGCCGGAACCGTACGTCACGGTATCCGCGGACGTGCTGGTGGCCGAACGCGAACAGGACGCCCGGCGGCTCGGCGCGGGCTTCGCCGCCTGGGTGCACAGCATCCGCAGCGGCCAAGGCGCCATCGCCTATCCCGCCCCGGCCGACGGCGGCCGGCTGGACGCCGCGGTGGGCTCCCCGGAGCTGGTCCGGGACCGCGTGGAAACACGGTTCGTGGGCGCCCCCGGGACGGTCACCGCCAACCTGAGGGCGCTGCAGCGGGCCACGGGCGCCCAGGAGCTCCTGATCACCACCATCGCCCACGGGCAGGCGGAGCAGGTGGCATCCTACGGGCTGCTTGCCGACGCCTGGGCCCGCGGCTAAGACCCCGGTCCAACCAACCCATCCTCAAAGGAGAACCATGAGCACCGAAACCGACACCCAACTGGTCAGCGCCGCTGACGCCGCCCGCCTCATCGCCGAAGGGGCCCTGCTGGTTGACGTCCGCAGTGACGCCGGCCGGAACAGCACCGGGGCGATCCCCGGGGCGCTGGTGGTCAACCGGGAGCGGGTGGACCAGGACTTCGGCCCCGACTCCCCCGAACTGTTGCCCGAAGTGGAAGCCGCGGGCCGGAACATAGTGGTGTTTTGCGGCTCCGTCAACGGCTCCCGCCCTGTAGCCGAGAAGCTGAAGGTGCTGGGCTACGCCAACGCCGTCCATGTGGACGGCGGCTTCCCGGCATTGCGGGAGGCCGGGGTGCCCACCACAGGCCCCACGGACCCGGGCGCCCAGAGCCCGGCCGCTTAAGGACCGGCCCGCCGGCGCTTCGAAGGCTGCCGGCGGGTGGCCTGCCGCCCGGCGACAGCGGCTGTGCGGAGCCAGTCCGCACTGCCGGCCAGCACAGCGACGCCCAGCAGCACCGAGCAGAGCACCACACCCTGGTGGAAGGCCCGGCGGGGGTCCGCGCCGGCGGTGAGGAACATGCCGGCGGCGGCCGCTGAACACAGCGCCGCCGTGAACCGTTGGCTGAGTTGGTAAAAGCCCGCGGCCACCCCCGTGGCACCGGGCGGGGCCTGGGCCAGTGTCAGGGTCTGGTTGGGGGCCACCACCAGACCCACGGCTAGCCCCTGCAGGAGCCCGACGGCGGCCACCGCCATCGCAGCGGCTCCGCTGTCCAGGTACTGGACGGCCAAGTCCTTGCCGGGCAGGCAGGCCAGGCCGGCCACCAGCGCCCAGACGACACCGCCCCGCCCGTAGCGGCCCAGGAACCGCCAGCTGAAGCTGGAGGCCAGCAGCATCCCTGCGGCCTGCGGCGCCAGGATCGCGGCGGCCGCCAACGGCGGCAGGCCGGTGCCGGCAAGGAAGTAGAACGCGGTGACCGCGGCCATGGCCGCGCCCACGCCAAACTGGCACAAGGCAACCACGGTGCCAAGGACGTAGCCGGGCGAGCGGACCAGTGCCGGGACCAGCAGCGGGGTCCGGCCGCGCCGGTGGTACAGGACCTCCCAGCCGGCAAACACGGCCAGCGCCACGGCGCTGCTCCCCAGCCAGATGGGCGTTTCCGGACCCGGGCCCTGGATGGTGGGCACCAGCGAGGCCAGCACCACGGCACCCAGGAGCAGCGCGCCTACTGCATCGATGGTGGGCCGGCGTTGGCCGGGCACCGCCGGCGACCGGGACCGGCGCGGGAGGAACACCAGGGCCAGCGGAACCAGGACCAGGACCAGCGGAACGTTGACCAGGAACAGCAACCGCCAGCTCCCTTCCTGGCTGCCCACGGAGAGGATCACGCCCCCAATCAGCGGACCGCACACGGCAGCCGTTCCGCCCGCCGCCGCGTAGTACCCCAAGGCTTTGGCCCGGCCGGCACCGGCATGGACATCCTGCAGCAGGCCCAGGACCTGTGGGTTGAGGGCCCCTGCACCGAGGCCCTGCAGGAGCCGTGCCCCAATGACCACGGTCGGATCGGTGGCCAGGCCGCCCAGCAGGCTGAACGCGCCAAAGACGCTGAGCCCTGCCACGAACAGGGTGCGGCGGCCCACAAGGTCACCCAGCCGGCCCGCCGGTACCAGCGCCAGCCCGAACGCCAGTGAATAACTGGCCAGGATCCACTGCACCTGCCCGGCGTCCGCCTGCAATCCGGCGGCCATGGCCGGTACTGCCAGGACAAATACCGACTGGTCCAGCAGCGTGATGAACCCGGCCCCCAGGCACAGCCACAGGACAGTCCGGGGCGGCACCTGCCGCTGCGGGGTTTCCTGGCTGCGGCCACCGCTGGGTTGACGTCTTTGCTGGATTCGGAGGGCCATGTCCGGACTCTATGGCGGGTTTCCGGGCGTTCCGGAATTTCGAGTCGGAACGTGAATCCCAGTGACCGCAGGTGACATCAGCGGACCTGGGAGGGCATATTTATGACGGCTGCAGGGCCATTGCCGGACGCATTGGCTCATCCTGCGACACCCGGGGAAACGCAGCTTTGGGCCCCTGCCGGCTGCCCCCTACCGTGGCCCCATGACCGTTCACGAATCAGTCCTCGACGCCATCGGCGGCACACCGCTGCTCCGCCTCCGCAGGCTCGGCGCCGGCCTCAGCCCGCGGATCTACGCGAAGCTCGAGTTCCAGAACATCGGCGGCAGCGTCAAGGACCGGGCAGCGTTGTCGATGGTCAGGGCTGCCGAAACTGCCGGACACCTGCGGCCGGGAGGCACAGTGGTGGAGGGGACCAGCGGCAACACCGGCATCGGGCTGAGCCTGGTGGCGGCGCAACTGGGCTACCGGTCGGTGATTTTCGCACCGACGGCCACGGCGGCGGAAAAGATCAGCCTGCTCCGGGCATACGGTGCCGAGGTCCACCTGGTGGCTGATTTTGTGCCGCGCGGACACCCGGACCACCTGGCCAGCCGCGCCGCGGACTTCGCTGCCGCCACCCCGGGAGCCTGGTTGGCGCAGCAGTACGACAATCCTGCCAACCCGGCAGCGCACCGGGAATCCACCGGGCCGGAAATCTGGGCGGACACCAAAGGCACTGTTACCCATTTGGTGTCCAGCGTGGGAACCGGCGGCACACTGTCCGGAACGGGTGGACACCTCAAGGAGGCCAGCAGCGGCCGGATCCGGGTGGTGGCCGCGGATCCGGAGCACTCCCGCTACGCCGGTGGCGACGGCGCCCTCAAGTATGTGGAAGGTGCCGGCCACGCGCTGCACCCGGATTCCACGGAAGACATCTGGCCCGAAGCGTTTGATACTTCGGTGGTGGACCAGTACGTTCGGGTCAGCGACCGGGAAGCCATCTTCACCGCCCGCCGCGCCGCCCGGGAGGAAGGGCTCCTGACGGGGGCAACCGGCGGCCTGGCCCTGGCCGCAGCGCTCCGGCTGGCCGGGACCCTCGATGCGGATGACACCGTCGTGGTGGTCCTGCCCGATTCCGGCCGGAACTACCTTTCGACCTGCTTCGACGACGGCTGGCTCACCCGGCTGGGCTTCCTTGAACCACCGGACCCGGCAGGAACGGTCCGGAGCCTTCTGGCGGGCCGCGAACCGGCCGGCGTGCCCATCCTCCCGGCCTCGCTGACAGCTGGCGAAGCCATCGCGGCGGCAGCGGCACTGGGCCTGGAACCCACGGCGCCGGTGTTCCTGGCCCTGGACCGGGGAACCCGGCACGGCACAGTGCATCCCCGCGAGGTCCGTGCCGTGGTCACGCCGGAGTCCCTCCGGCAACTGGCCGCCGGCTCCGGCAGCCCGGAAGACGCCGCCTTGGCTGGAGTGGCGTACCAGGCTCTGGGTGCCGGGGAGCCGGCGCCGGGGCGCCGGCCGGACGCAGCGCCGGGTTTCCTCGCGGTCCTGGTGGATGGCCGGATCGCCGCCGCGGCGCCGTGGCCGGCTTGAAGTCAAGCCAGGCCAGGTCTCGTCAGCTTGTCCGCAAAGCCCAGGCTTTAGGTCCCTGAGCTGCGGACAAGCTTAGGAACTGCGCTGGATGCGTCCTTGAGCCGGTAATGGAACACCATGCCGTTTTCGTCCTCGTGCCGGGCACTGATCCCCGCCACGACCAGGGCGGGGGCTGCCACAGCGTCCGCCCAGGCGTGCGCCTCATCCCAGAACACATCCAGGGGCCACCGCTGGTAGTCCAGCAGCAGCGAAACGGACAGGGTCAGCACGGGCGGACCGGCCGCCGGTTTGGTTCCGAAACCCACAATGGTGACGGATGAACCCTCCGTCAGGAGGGCGGGCCTGCGCTGCAGCGCCGTAACGGCACTCTCCAGGCCGCCGCTGTACATGTCCTCCCGGGCCAGGGCGGCAAGCTGGGACCGGAAGGTTGCCAGTTCGCCGCCGCACAGCCTGGTGATCCGGTGGGTGAGGGTGCCGGCCATCCGGTCTCCTTGTTCATTGCGGGGCCGACGGCGGCCCGGGGCCTTTTCCAACCAGCCAACCACCGGGCAGGAGGCTTTCCAACACGGACGCAACCCGCCGACGCGCGGCGCAACAGATGTCCTCCCGTTTCCTTGGATGACAAGGCGCGACGCCCCGTTGCGGCCCGGGATGACCACGGGCTGCCGGCATGCTTAGCCTGTCGGTCAGGGAACCCGCGCAGCCGGTGCGGGGCCGGCCGAACACGAGAGGGCGCCACCATGACCGCCACCGCCACCACGTCCACTGAGCCGCTGATCGTCAGGCGGGCCCGCGAATCCGAGTACGCAGCGGTGGGTGAGCTGACCTACCGCGGGTTCGGCCACCACCTGCCGGCGGCGGACCAGCCGGACAGCGAGCGCCTGACCCTGCTGGTGGATGCGGAGGCACGCGCAGATGCGGGCACCCTGCTGGTCGCCGAGGACGTGCGGACGGGAAAGCTGGTGGGCACCATCACGGTACTGCTGCACGGATCACCGCTGGCCCGACAGGCTGAACCAGGGGAGGCGGAGGTTCGACTGCTGGCGGTCCTGCCGGAGGCACGGCGCCAGGGTCTGGGCCGGCTCCTGCTGGAACACTCGGTGCAGCTCGCAGCCCGGAACGGCGCCCGCGGCGTGGTCCTGGACACCGGCGTGGACAACCTGGGCTCCCAGGAGCTCTACCGGCAGTTCGGCTTCATCCGCCGGCCGGACCGGGAAAAGCCCCGGCCCGCGCCCAAGGTGCAACTGGTGGTCTACACGCTGGACCTGGCCGGCTGACCGCACCTGGCTACAGGACGGGCAGTACTTCCAGCCCACCCAGGTACTTCTGCAGCGCCTTGGGGACGTTGACGGAGCCGTCCGGGTTCTGGTGGTGCTCCAGGATGGCCACGATCCAGCGGGTGGTGGCCAGGGTTCCGTTCAGGGTGGCGACAGCCCTGGTGCCCTTGGCCACGCCGGCGTCGTTGACGGTGCGTTCGCGGATGTTGAGGCGGCGGGCCTGGAACGTGGTGCAGTTCGAGGTGGAGGTGAGCTCCCGGTAGGCGCCCTGGGTGGGAACCCAGGCCTCGCAGTCGAATTTCCGGGCCGCGGACATGCCCAGGTCACCGGCTGCGGTGTCGATGACGCGGTAGGGCAGCTCGCACTTGGCCAGCATCTCCTCTTCCCAGGCCAGCAGCCGCAGGTGCTCGGCAGCGGCTTCCTCAACGGTGGTGTAGATAAACATCTCCACCTTGTTGAACTGGTGCACCCGGATGATGCCGCGGGTGTCCTTGCCGTGCGAGCCCGCCTCACGGCGGTAGCAGGAACTCTGCCCGGCGAACCGGATGGGCCCGGCGCTGAAGTCAAGGATTTCGTCCGCGTGGTAGCCGGCCAGGGCCACCTCGGAGGTGCCCACAAGGTAAAGGTCGTCTTCGGCGAGACGGTAGATCTCGGCGTCGTGCTTGACGTCGAAGCCGGTGCCCTGCATGGTTTCGGGGCGCACCAGGGTGGGCGTGATCATAGGGACAAAACCGGCGTCGATGGCCTGTTCCATGGCCATCTGCAGCAGTGCCATTTCCAGCCGGGCGCCCACGCCGCGGAGGAAGTAGAACCTGGAGCCGGACACTTTGGCGCCGCGCTCCATGTCGATGGCGCCAATCAGCTCGCCGATTTCCAGATGGTCGCGGGGTTCGAAGCCGGCGAATTCCCGCGGCTCGCCCACTGTCTTGACCACCACGAAGTCGTCCTCGCCGCCTTCGGGGACGCCGTCTTCAATAACGTTGGGGACGGCGCGGAGCAGTTCCTCCTGCTTGGCCTGCGCGGCGTCGGCTTCCGCCGAGGCTGCCTTGACCGAGTTGGCCAGCTCGCGGACCTCGGCAAGCAGCGCCTGCTTTTCCTCACCCTTGGCCTGCGCCACCTTCTTGCCGAACACGTTCTGCTCGGCGCGGAGGTTTTCGTAGCGGATCAGCGCAGCCCTGCGGTCCGAATCCGCGGCGATGATCGCGTCCACCACTGATTCGTCGGCGCCGCGGGCGCGCTGGCTGGCACGGAACTTGTCCGGGTTTTCGCTGAGGTCTTTTACGTCGATCACTCCCCAAGGGTATCCAATCCAACGCACGACGGCGGGCAGCCGGGGCGGGCGCGCGGGTGCGGCGCCCGCCGGGCTACTGTTGAAGCACCATGAGCGACTGGATCCTGTACCTTCTGAGCGCGGCGGCGCTGGCCTTCGCCGTCTCCAGCTGGTGGGGGGTGCGGCGGCTCAAGGCCCTGCACATCCGCAGCGCCGTGGGCGGCGACGCGCACGAGTCCGGGCTGGCCCGGCAGCGCGTGGCAGTGATCCTGAACCCCATCAAAGCCCGCGCCGGCGAGGCCAGGGCCACCATCCAGCGCGCCTGCCTGTCCGCCGGCTGGGACGAGCCGGTGTTCTTCGAGACCACCGCCGAGGATCCGGGGTATTCCCAGGTGAAGGCGGCCCTGGCCGGCAGCCCGGACGTGGTCCTGGTGGGCGGCGGCGACGGCACCGTGCGGGTTGCCGCCGAATCGCTGGCGCACAGCGGCGTGGCCATGGGCCTGATCCCGCTGGGAACCGGCAACCTCCTGGCCCGGAACGTGGACCTTGATGTCCACGACCTGCACAGCAACGTCCACACGGCCCTGTTTGGCCGGCAACGCTACATCGATACCGCCCGGATGGGGATCGAGAACTCACGGACCGGGCATTCCTCGGAGCACGTGTTCCTGGTGATTGCCGGAATCGGCGTGGACGCCGAAGTCCTGGCCGACACCAACGACGGCCTCAAAAAAGCGGTGGGCTGGCTGGCGTACACGGAAGCAGGGGTGCGCCACCTGCCGGGCCGGCGCAAGAAGGTTTCCATATCACTGGACGGCAACCCGGAACAGGTCCGGAACATCCGCAGCGTGCTGTTCGCCAACTGCGGCCTGGTTCCCGGCGGCATCGACTTCATCCCGCAGGCCATGATCGACGACGGGATGCTGGACGTGGTGGTGATGAGCCCCCGCAGCGCCCTGGGCTGGCTGCTGATGTACCTGAAAGTCATCTTCAAGCACAGCGGCAAGCTGCCCATCATGACTGTGTACCGGTCCGGCCGGATCGTCATTAAATGCCCCGAGCCCATGCCCACGCAACTGGATGGGGACACGTCCGGGCTTGCCACCCGACTCACTGTCCAGGTCAAACCGCAGTCCCTGCTGGTCCGGGTGAAAGGGCCCGCGGCGGGGCACTGAACCGGCACCTGCCGGAATGCGGCGGACCTGCAACGTGCGGGCGTCAGTCCCCTGCGGCCTGTGCGGCGGCTTTCGCGGCAGCCCTGGCCTCGGACTGCTCACGGATCATCGCCTGTTCCTCTTCAAAGCGCAGGCGGTCGGCGCGGTCGGCATCGTCTCCGTCCCAGTCCTGGTTGTCGGCTGCAGGCTTGGGGTTCACAATCATTCCCTGGCCGTCATCGGTGCTGTTCGCAGTCATGACCCGCTCCCTTCATTCGGGGCCATTCCCCGGTGGATCAAGCAAGCTTACGCACGGCCGGGGCCCTAAGGAAGTACTCGGAACGGTATTCACCTACGCTGTGGGCGAAGTGGTGGAACCGCTTTCCGGTCCTGTTGATGCCGGTTGGAGAATGCCTTGGACCCAGGCCTGCGCAGCGCCGAAGGCGTGATCGGACGTGTGCGGCTCCACCACCGCAGCCTGTCCGTCGGCCCGGGGGTAGGAGCCCAGGAACCGGGTGGCGGGGCTGATGCGGTGCAGCCCGGCCAACGCATCCGCCATGCGGGCGTCGGCGGCGTGCCCGTCCGCGTCGATGCTGAAAAAGTAGTGCCCAAGGTACTGTCCGGTGGGCCTGGATTCGATCCGGCTCAGGTTCACGCCCCGGGTGGCGAACTGGTCCAGGATCTCCATCAAGGCACCCGGCCGGTCCGCGGGCAGCGGCACCACCACGGTGGTTTTGTCGGCGCCTGACGGGGGCGGCAGGGCGCCGGGCCTGCCCACCAGGATAAAGCGGGTCACGGCCGCGGGATTATCGCCGATGTCAGTGGCGAGCACCTCGAGGCCGGGCTGTGCCTGCGCCACCAGCGGTGAGCAGATGGCAGCGTGGTAGGGGCAGTCTGCCACCAGCAGACCGACGGCGGCTGCTGCCGTTGAGGATGCCGGGACATATTCTGCCTCCGGAATATTCCCCTCCAGCCAGCCACGGCACTGCGCCCAGGCGTGGCCGTGGGTGGCCACGCTGCGGATGCCCGCCATTGGTGTGCCGGAACGGACGGCCAGCACAAAGCTGATGGGCACCAGGACTTCACGGAGGATGCGAAGTTCCGCACCGCCGGCGATCGCGTCCAGGGTTGCGGTGACGCCGCCCTCGACGGAGTTTTCGATGGGCACCATGGCCGCGTCCGCCGTGCCCCGGCGGACCAGGTCCAGGGCAGCGTTGACGTTCGAAGCGGGGATCCGGGTGGCCCCGGCCGCATCCGGCACCTGCAGGAGGGCCGCTTCGGTGAACGTCCCCTCAGGTCCCAGGAACGTGTACGTGACGGGTGGCGGCATGGTGAAGCCCTTCGGCTGGTGGTTGGTTGCTGCCCGGACGCGGGCCGGAGGGCCGGGGGCTCAGAGCACCAGCGGCTTGAGCCCGTTGTCCGAGACCAGGGGCTTGCCGGCCTCCAGCCACTGGTCCATGCCGCCGGAAACGTTCAAGGCGGAGTAGCCCTGTCCGGTCAGCCACTGGGCCGCCCGGAAGGAACGACCGCCGGTACGGCAGATGACGTAGAGATCCTCATCAGGGTCCAGTTCATCGAGGCGCGCGGGTAGCTGGTCCAGCGGAATGTGGCGGGCGCCGTCGGCGTGCCCGGCCACCCACTCGTAGTCTTCCCGGACGTCAAGGATTGCGGCGCCGGCGGGGACGTCATGGACGGGGACGGTGTCAAAGTCGCTCATTGGAAGTCCTGTCGTGGCAGATCGGAAGACACCATTAAGCCTAGTGCTTCCGGCGTCCGCCGGCCCCGTTGCCGGCCGCGATACGCTACGTGAAACGCTTGGAGGATGCCATCACTGCAGTTCAGCCCGCCGGACCCGCCTTCTTCCGCGCCGCAAACAAGCCCGGGCAGCAGGACCCAGGCAACCGTGGCTGAGCTGCACGAGCTGGGGGCCGTGGAACTGCGGGACCTGCTGCGCCGGGGTGCCGTCTCCGCGGGCGAGGCCGCGGCGCACTTCCTGGCCCGCATCGCTGACCGGAACCCGCTGCTGGGTTCATTTGTGACCGTCACCGGAGAGCAGGCCATGGCCGGCGCCCGGGAGGCCGACGCGCTCCATTCCCGCTCCAGCGCCGGGGACCTTCCGCTGCTCCACGGGATGCCGGTTGCGTTCAAGGACCTCACGGATGTGGCAGGTGTGGTGACCACCCACGGCAGCGCCGCCGTGGACCACAAACCGGCCCCGGCGGACGGGCAGCTGGTGGCCGTCCTCAAGGCCGCGGGCGTGGTGTCCCTGGGCAAAACGCAGGTTCCGGAGTTCGGACTGACGGCGTACAGCGAAAACCGGATCGCGCCGCCGTCGCGTAATCCGCACGCTCCCAGCAGGAGTTCCGGCGGTTCCTCCGGCGGCAGCGCAGCGGCTGTTGCCGCGGGCCTGCTTCCGGTGGCACCCGGGACGGACGGCGGCGGATCCGTCCGGATTCCCGCTGCTGCCTGCGGGTTGGTGGGACTGAAGCCGGGACGCGGCGCCATGCCGGCCGCGGAATCCCAGGGCGATCCCGCCCGGCTGGTGGTGCCGGGCCCGCTGGCAAGGAGCGCCGCGGACGCCGCGCTCCTGATGGACGCCATGGTGCCCGGGGCGGGCTACCTGGCAGCACTGGGCCCGGACCCGCGGAAGCTGAGGATCGGCCTGACACTGGAGTCCCCGTGGGCCGGAACGTTCCCGTTCACCGTGGAGCAGGAGGCGCTGGACGCGCTCCACACCGGGGTGGAGCTGCTGGCCCGGGCCGGGCATGTGGTGGCCGAAGCCCCGGTCCGGTACGACAACCGCTACCCGGACGCCTTCACCACCACCTGGACCGCAGGGGTGGGCAGCGCCCGGATCAGCCCCACCAGGGAGGCGCTGCTGGCCCCGCTGACCAGGACCTTCCGGCGGCGGGCCCAGCAGCGGAGCCCTGCCAAGCTGCAGGAAGCGCTGGCGTTCCTGCGCAGGTTCGAACATGACACGGTGACCCAGTACGCCCAGTGGGACCTGATGCTGATGCCTGCACTTGCCCAGACACCCCGCCCGGTGGGCTGGTTCACGGGAACAGTCCACGGCGGCGACAGGTGGCCTGCGGCGCAGTGGCCCGGGGATGCCGACGGGGATTACCGGAAGCAATGCGAGTACGCGCCATGGTCCTCCATGGTGAACGTGTGCGGCCTGCCCGCCATCACCATTCCCGTGCACTGGACGGGCGGGGCACCCGGGCAGGGGCTGCCCATGGGCATCCAGCTGGTGGGGCCGGCCGGCTCAGAGTCGTTGCTGCTGCAGGTGGCGCATCAGATCGGATTCTGAAAGCCCGTGGCGGGATCCGGCAGCCCGCCAACTCCGCCCTAACATGTGGAGAGCCGGTGGGAGCCTTCCCGGAGCAGTTGTTCCCGGCAGCCCCGCCAACTAAGGTTGCACCATAAGCATGCTTATTAGTTAAGGGGAGCAACATGAGTTCTGGACAGTACACCCCCGGCACGGACGGCCAGCCGGATCCCGCCGGGCAGGTGCCGGCGGTTCCGGACCATGAGCCCGCAGCACCCGCGACCGAACCCCAGGCGGGCACCGCGGAGACCCGGAAGCAGGACTCCCGCAGGCAGGAGCCCCGGCAGCCAGCGACCCGGCCGGCGGAGGAGCCCAAGGTGACCCGCGCCGGCGTGGTGTGGGCCGCCGTCGTGGCCTCCCTGGTCCTGCTGATCCTCCTGATCATCTTTATCCTGCAGAACCAGGACCAGGTCCTGGTCCGGTACTTCGGCCTGGAGGGTCAGCTGCCACTGGGCATGGCCCTGTTCATCGCCAGCGTCACGGGCGGCGTGCTGGTGGCCGCGGCCGGCGGGGTCCGGATCCTGCAGCTCCGCGCCACGGCGCACCGGACCAGGGCCGCGAACCGCCGCTGAGGCGGGCCGCAGCGCGGGCCCGGGCGGTAAGCTCCGGGCCCGCCTGCCCGGCGCAGGCCTGGAAGCGGCGGGAGCCTAGAAGGCGCCCAGGTTCCGGTACTTTTCCGCCCGGGACGCCACCAGCGACGCAACCGGCGCCCCGGCCAGGTTTCCCAGCTCGTACTCGATGGCCCGGGCCATCCGTTCGCAGAATCCGGCGGGCTCCAGCGAAGCGTCGCCGCGCTCGTCAACAATGTGGTCCACCAGGCCGTTGGCGTACAGCGATGCCACGTTTACACCCTGTGCCTGTGCCATGGCCGGAGCGTGGGCGGTGGTGCGATGCACAATAGCGCTGGCGCCCTCTGGCGGCAGCGGCGACAGCCAGCTGTGCTGCGCCGCGATGGTCCGGTCTGCGGGCAGCAGGGCGAGCGCCCCACCGCCGGCACCCTGCCCCAGCAACACCGAGACGGACGGTGATTCCAGTCCGATCAATTCGTGCAGTGAGCGGGCAATCTCCCCCGCCAGGCCGCCCTCTTCGGCTTCCCTGGACAGATCCGCGCCCGCAGTGTCAATGACGGTCAGCAGGGGCAGCCGGAGTTCTTCGGCGAGCTTCATGCCCCGCCGGGCCTCCCGCAGCGAGCCTGGGCCCATGCCGGCGGCGTCCTTCCGCAGCGGCCGGGCGTGGCCCAGCACAATGCAGGACTGGCTGCCGAACCGGGCCAGCGCCAGGAGCAGCCCGGGATCCTTTTCCCCCTGGCCGGTACCGTTGAGGGGCAGCGCATCGCTGGCGCCGTACTTAAGGAGCTGGCGGAGGTCCGGCCGCCGCGGTTTCCGGGAGATACCGATGGAGGTCCAGGCGTCGACAGTTGACGGCCGGACGGCAAGGGTTTCCGGCGGAGCCGGTTTGGCAGCCGGGCCGGACCCCTCCGGGCCCACACCGGTACCCGGCGCTGCGGCCAGGATGTCCAGGGCCCGTGCCACCAGGTTCGCCAGCTGTCCGGGCGCCACCACACCGTCGATAAGGCCCTTGCTGAACAGGTTCTCCGCCGTTTGCACGTTGTCCGGAAACGCCTCCCCGTACAGCGCCTCGTAGACGCGCGGGCCGAGGAAGCCCAGGAGGGCGCCGGGTTCCGCCACGTTGATGTGGCCCAGCGAGCCCCACGAGGCCATCACCCCGCCGGTGGTGGGGTGCCGCAGGTAGACCAGGTACGGCAGGCCTGCCTGCCGGTGGGCGCGGACGGCGCCGGTGATCTTGACCATGGACAGGAACGCCAGGGTGCCTTCCTGCATCCGCGTTCCGCCCGAAGCGGGACCGGCAAGCAGCGGAAGCCCCTCGGCGGTGGCCCGTTCCACGGCCGCCACGATCCGCTCCGCGGCCGCGTGCCCGATCGACCCCGCAAGGAACGCAAACTCGCTGACGATGACCGCCACGCGGCGGCCCTGGATCAGCCCGGCCCCGGTGAGCACCGACTCGTCGGTGCCGCTGCGGTCGCGGGCCCTGGCCAGGTCGGCGGCGTACCCATCGGACACGGGCGGCTGCTCCGCGGGCGCGTCCCAGGAAACAAACGACCCCGGATCCACCACGGCCGACAGCAGCTCGGCGGCGCCCAGGTGCCGGACCTTCTCCGACGTAGGCATTACTTGGTGCCCGCCGCGGCGGTGAGGCCAAGCCACTCCCGGATCGCGCCGCCGTCGGCGTCCAGCAACGGCGGCGCGCTGTGGCTGGTGATGGTGGTTTCCGCGCTATCGCCTGCGGCGAAGAAGCGCAGCGGCGGGCCGGGAAGGCTGACGGTGCCCAGCAGCGGATGCTCCACGTCCACCACCAGCCCCTGCGACGCCACCTGGTCCCACGCGTAGACCTCATCCAGCGAGCGGACCTTGCCTGCCGGGATCCCGGCGTCGTTCAGTTTCTGCAGCAGTTCCGCAGCGCCATAGGCGGAGAAGGCGCGTTCGACGGCGGCAATCACCCCGGCGCGGTTGCGCACCCTGTCCGCGTTGCTGGCAAAGCCGGCGGCCGCCGGGTCCAGGCCGAAGGCCGCTGTGAACGCCGCCCACAGCTTCTCGCTGCCCACGCTGATCTGAACGCTGCCGTCCTTGCAGGCGAACAGGCCGTAGGGGGCGATGGAGGGATGGTGGTTGCCCTGCGCCTGCGGCACCTCGCCCGCCACGGTGGTCCGGGTGCCCTGGAAGGCGTGGACCCCGATCAGCGAAGCCAGCAGCGAGGTGCGCACCACCTGCCCCTTGCCGGTCCGGCCCCGTTCGACCAGGGCCGCGAGGACCCCGGACGCCCCGTTCATGCCGGCCAGGAGGTCGGCGATGGGGACACCCACGCGCTGGGGGTCGTCCGGGCCGGAGCCGGTGAGCGACATCAGGCCGGCTTCGCCCTGCAGGATCTGGTCGTAGCCGCTGCGCTGGGACTCAGGGCCGTCGTGGCCGAACCCGGTGATGGACAGGATGATGAGCCGCGGGTTGAGCTCATGCATGGCACCGGTGGAGAAGCCCAGCCGGTCCATCACACCGGGGCGGAAGTTCTCGATCACCACGTCGGCGCGTTCCAGCAGGCCGCGGAGCACCGCCTGGCCGTCACCGCTCTTGAGGTCCAGGCTGATGGATTCCTTGTTGCGGTTGCAGGACATGAAGTAGGTGGACTGGAGATCGTCCTCGGGTCCCACGAAAGGCGGGCCCCAGCCGCGGGTGTCATCGCCCGTGCCCGGGTTTTCCACCTTGATCACGCGGGCACCCAGATCCGCCAGCATCATGCCGGCGTGCGGCCCGGCCAGGGCGCGGCTCAGGTCGATCACCGTGTGGCCGGCCAGGGGTCCTTGGGTGCTGTCAGCTCTGCTCATGTGCGGTGTTCCTTTTCTGATGCGGGGTGGCGGGGAGCGGTGGTGGCTAGAGCCAGCCGGGGACCACCAGGGCCAGCCATGCCAGGACTGGGCCTGCGACGATGACGATGCCGCTGTAGCCGAGGATCTGTTTGTAGAACCTGTCCTTGTCCAGGCCTTCCGGTGCGTTGGCCAGGACCAGGGCGCCGTTGGTGGAGAACGGCGAGACGTCCACAATCGTGGACGCAACCGCGAGGGCGCAGATGACGCCGACAGCGCCGATGTCGCCGGAGGACAGGAACGGGACGGCCAGCGGGATCAGTGCGGCCAGGATGGCGGTGGAGGAAGCGAAGGCGGAGACCACGGCGCCGATGTAGCAGATGAGGAGTGCGGCCAGGAGCGGCAGGCCCATCCCCGCGACGCCGCCGGAGACAAACTCGATGGTGCCGGCTTCCTCCAGCACACCCACGAAGGTGAGCATGCCGCAGATGAGCAGCACGGTGGACCAGCTGATCTTGTTGATCGCGCCCTTCTGGGCGGCCGGGGACACCAGTGCCAGCACAATCGCGATGGTGATGGACACAAAGCCCACGTCCACCTTGAAGCCCAGCGCGATGACCGCAAGCGCGATCAGGCCGGCGATGGTCACCAGCTGCGGGAGGCGCTGCGAACGTTCCCGGGTGGCTGCCACGCCGTCGCCGGCGGGGTCGCGGGGACCGTACATGCCGGAGCCGAAGCCCTTGAAGGCCACGTCACTGCCGGCCTTCGCGCCGACGCTGACGGACATCCGGGCCTCCGCTGCCTGCTCCACAAAGTGGCCCACGCGGGAGGACAGCAGGGCCTTCCCGCCCAGGACGATGAAGAGGATCACGGCGATCACGAGGTTGAAGCCCAGGCTGGAGAGGAACAGCGCCGTGGGGCTGAAGTCCAGGTCCGTTTTGGCCAGGATGCCGTTGACGGTGACGCCATACACGGCAATGGGCGAGAAGCCGCCTGCCTGGGCGCCGTGGATCACCATCATGCCCATCAGCAGGGGGCTGATCTTGTATTTTCCGGCGAAGCTGAGCGCGATCGGCGCGATGATGGCGACGGCGGCGGGAGACAGCGCGCCCACGGAGGTGATCACGGCGGTGATGGCAAACATCACCCAGGGAATGAGCGCCACCCGGCTGCCCACCAGCCGGACGGCACCCCGGACCAACAGGTCGATGGTGCCGTTGTTCTGCGCAATCGCGAAGAGGTAGGTGACCCCGACGATGGTCAGGAAGAGGCCGCCGGGGAAGTTGGCGAGGATGTCGTTGGTGGACATTCCCAGGACAACGCTGCCCAGCAGGAAGGCACCCACAAACGCCAGCGCGCCCATGTTCAGGGGCAGCACGGTGGCGAGCAGGAACATCGCCGCCAGGATGATGATGGACAGGACAGGAGCGGACATCGTTGGTTCTCCATTGCAGAAAATTGTGACGTGGATTACTGGCTCACTGGACTAGCCTCTTAGACAGTGAGTCTATCTGTCAATAGGTTTGCGCTGTATTCTGGGAGACAACGACGACGTAGCGGGGGTTTTGTGGAGAAGTCATCACGGCTGGGACTCGAGCGGGTGGCGCGGCCACGGCTGTACGAGCAGCTGGTGGAGCAGATCCTCGCCTACATCGAATCGGCCAGGCTGGGTCCCGGCGACCTGCTGCCGGCCGAACGCGACCTCGCAGAAAGGCTCGGCGTTTCCCGTGCCACCCTGGCGCAGGCACTCGTGGCCCTCGAGGTGCTGGGGGTCATTGACGTCCAGCACGGCACCGGCGCGGTCCTGGCCCGCCGGCCCAGCGTCGCTTCGGTGATCAAGGGCCTGCGCGAGCACCGCAGCCGGCTGCCGGAGATTGTCGAGGCCCGCAGTACCTTGGAGGTTAAGCTTGCGGCCCTCGCCGCCGTCCGGCGCACGGACGCGGACCTCACCGCCATTGACGCGGCGCTGGAGGTGATGGCGGCGGAAATCGGCGATGGGGACCGCGGCACGCATGGCGACGAGCTGTTCCACCAGGCCGTCACGGGCGCGGCGCATTCCTCGGTGCTGGCGCAGTTGATGGCGTTCATCGCCGAGATGATCCTGGAAACCCGGATGGAGTCCCTGGGCCAGCCTGGCCGGCCGGAGCAGTCCCTGGCCTCACACCGGAAAATTGCCGACGCCATCCGCGCCCAGGATCCTGACGGCGCAGCCGATGCCATGCTGGCCCACATCGAACTTGTCTCGGATGTGGAGCTGCTCCGCTAGCTGCCCGGGCGGGCGCCGTGCGGCACGGAACAGCCCGGATCCTAAGGTTGTCCGCAGATCAGGGCCCTGAAGGTTCGGATCCGCGGACAAGCCTGGAAAGGCAGCAGCAGGTCAGTACCCGTAGGAACTGGAGCTCGCGTACGTGAGCCCGATGATCAACAGCAGCCAGAAGGCGCCGTACCCCAGCAGGCACAAGTAGCCCAGCACCAGGCCGGTTATGGACATGCCCTTGCCGGCCGGTTCGCGCTTCAGCGCCATGTGGCCCGTGATGATGGCGGCGATCTGCGGGATCATCAGCCAGCCCACCAATACCGAGGCGATGCCACACACCATGCTGGCAATGCTTAGCGTCTTGGGCTGGGGGGCCATGCCGTAGTAGCCCTGCGGGGCATATGGGCTGCCGGGCGCACCGAAGGGACTGCCGGGCTGGGCGTACGGTCCCGCGGCGTACTGGTTGCCGTATTGGCCCGTCGGGGCCCGGTTCGAGGCGTACTGGTCGCCGTGGGCCGACCCCTGCGGCGCCTGGTAACCGGCCGGCCCATGGCCCTGGCCATAAAGCGGCGGCGCCTCGTTTGCGCCGTAGGGCGGCACGGGCGGGGCGTCGGAGCCGTACGGCGGCACAAAGGCAGGCGGTTCATAGCCCGACGGCGGGACACCGGGCTGCGCCGGATCGAAGCCTTGGGCGTCGGGCTTGTTGGCAGGCTGGTCGGTCAAGAGGGTCCCCCTAGGATTTCTTTCCAGCCTACCGCCGCGTGCCGGTCAGCGCCCCAAATACGGCAGCAGATATACCGCGAAAACTACAACGACAGCCAGCAGCGCCAGCCGGAGCCCGCTGGTGGTTCCGGGGTGCTGGACCTTGATGCTGCGTCCCTTGCGGGACCGGTTTCCCATTTGCCGGGCGCCGGTCTTACGGCCGGCCTTATTAGCGGGCCTGGCTTTGCCGGCGGTCCCGGAAAGGCTGCCGCCGGCCGGCTGGGCGTTGGCGGCGCTGCCGGGTCCAGGACTGCCGGGTCCGGGGCTGGCGGGCACCGGCCGGGGTCCGCGCGGCGGGAGGCCGCCGGCCGGCCGGACCACGGTGCCTGGCTGAACCGTGCGGAACGCCGTGATCCCGGGCTCCTGTTCGTGGGTGAGTTCCTGCCCGAGCTGGGCGTACAGGCCCACCACCGCCTGCGGGTCGAGGACCGGGGGCAGCGCGTTGATGGCACCGACAACGCGCCCGGCTCCGGCCACGGCCACGTCCGAGTTGGTGACGCCGAAGAGGTCCGGCTGCGCGGCCATGCAGATCATGGGACGCACCAGCCTGCGGTGCTGCGGCGCCAGGACGGACGCCACGGCGGCGCACTGCGCCAGGGCGCCTTCCACCGCCTGGGTCCGCGCGTACCGGCCCTGCCACAGCACCCCGGCAGCAACACGCACCTCACCGGTCCAGTTTTTGGCGTCCACCACCACCACGCCGCCCGGTCCCACCAGGACGTGGTCCAGGTTGGCTTTGGGGCGGCCGGGCCAGTGGACATCGTGCAGCACGTACCAGCCGCGGGGCACCAGTTCGCCGAGCTTATCGGCCACCATGCGCTCCCCCACGGCACCGGCATCCCAGGCTTTGGTGGCCCGCTCGGCGCGGTCCAGTTGGAGCTTCAGCCGGGCCACCCTTTCGGCCGCCAGCCGTGACTGCTCAGCTGCCCCGTCCCCTGCGCCCATGGCCGTCCCTGCTTCCTGGCCGGAGCAACGATGGCGGCAGGCCGGCGTCGTCCGTGGTTGATGTCATCCCTGGATTTTCTTGAAAAGTAGCAGCGGGCCAAGGACCCGGTATATAAGTACTTTCTGACCGGGGTACTCGGTGCCACTACTTGGTTGATGACGCCCCCGCGTCACAGGGGCGCCCAAAAGGGACCGGATTCTGGACGGTTCGTTTTGACTGCCGCCCGCTTCTGGCATGCTGGTCCCATGGCTAGCCGCGCGGGTACAGTTGCCCAACCCCAGGACCTTGTTGACATCACTGCGCTCCTTGACGCGTATTACGACATCACCCCGGACCTGGGGGACCCGGCCCAGAGGGTTGCCTTCGGCACCTCCGGGCACCGCGGCTCCAGCCTCAAGGCGTCGTTCAACGAAAAGCACATCGTCGCGATCACCCAGGCGATCGTGGAGTACCGGGCCGGGCAGGGCATCACCGGCCCGCTGTTCCTGGCCAAGGACACCCACGCACTGAGCGAGCCGGCGCAGAACTCGGCCCTGGAAGTACTGGCAGCCAACGGGGTCCAGGTCCTGGTGGACGCCCGCCACGGCTACACGCCCACCCCCGCCCTCAGCCACGCCATCCTCACCTACAACCGGAAAGCAGCGCCCGGTGCGCCGCAGGCGGATGGCATCGTGGTGACGCCCAGCCATAACCCGCCCGGCGACGGCGGCTTCAAGTACAACCCGCCGCACGGCGGACCCGCCGATTCGGACGCCACCGGCTGGATCGCCAACCGCGCCAACGAATTGCTCGAAGCCGACCTGCGCGGCGTGAAGCGGATCCCCGTCGCGGATGCCCTGGCCGCGGAGAGCACCGGCAAGTTCGACTTTCTCAGCAGCTACGTGGACGACCTGCCGTCCGTGCTGAACCTGGACGCCATCCGTGAGGCGGGCGTGCGGATCGGCGCCGACCCCATGGGCGGGGCGGCTGTTGACTACTGGGGTGAAATCGGCGAGCGGCACCACCTGGACCTCACCGTGGTGAACCCCACCGTGGACCCGCAGTGGGCGTTTATGACGCTGGACTGGGACGAGAAGATCAGGATGGACTGCTCATCGCCGTCCGCCATGGCCTCCCTGATCAACCGCATGTCCGACGGCGCCGCCTTCGACATTGCCACGGGCAACGACGCCGACGCGGACCGCCACGGCATCGTCACCCCTGACGGCGGGCTGATGAACCCCAACCACTACCTCGCCGTGGCCATCGACTACCTCTACCGAAACCGCAGCGGCTGGAACCCGGAGTCCGTGGTGGGAAAGACCCTGGTGTCCTCCTCCATCATCGACAGGGTTGCGGGCAGCCTGGGCCGGAAGCTCGTGGAAGTTCCCGTGGGCTTCAAATGGTTTGTTCCCGGCCTGCTCTCCGGCGAGGGCGCCTTCGGCGGCGAGGAATCCGCCGGCGCCTCCTTCAACAAGCTGGACGGCAGTGTGTGGACCACCGACAAGGACGGCATCCTGCTGGCCCTGCTCGCCTCCGAGATCACCGCCGTGACGGGCAAATCACCCTCCCAGCTCTACAAGGGCCTGACGGACCAGTTCGGCGCCCCGGTGTATGCCCGGATCGACGCCGCCGCCACGCGTGAGCAGAAGGCGGCACTGGGCAAGCTGTCGTCGTCGGACGTCACCGCGACGGAACTGGCCGGCGAGGCCATCACCGCCAAGCTGACCGAGGCCCCGGGGAACGGCGCTTCCATCGGCGGCCTCAAGGTGGTCACCGAGAACGCGTGGTTCGCGGCCCGCCCATCCGGAACCGAAGACGTCTACAAGATCTACGCCGAGTCCTTCAAGGGCGAGGAACACCTCAAGCAGGTCCAGGCCGAAGCCAAGGCCCTGGTGGACGGCGTCATCGCCTAGCCCGAAACGCCAGATGCTCTATCACTTATGGTTCCCATCCGGCCTGGTTGGGAACCATAAGTGATAGAGCATCACTGGTTTAAGCGGCGTTCCTGACTGCGGGTCAGAGGGTGCGGACAACCTCGTCGTAGGAGAACTTGGGCTTGGCCGCACCATAGGCGTCGGCTCCGGGCTGGCCGATGTTGACCACCAGGAAGCTCTTCTGGTCACCTGCCGGGAAGAATTCGGCATCGATGGCGGCGAAGTTGGCGCCCGTCATGGGACCGGCGGCAAAGCCCAGGGTGCGGACGGCCAGGATGAAGTAGCCGGCCTGCAGGTGCGCGTTGTTGTTGCCCGTGGCGGCGGCCAGGGCGGGATCGGCGTCGTACATGGCCTTGGGGGCGTTGTAGCCGGGCAGGAAGTTGTCCCACTGGCCGGCCCAGTCGGTGTCATAGCTGAGGACGGCAACGAGCGGCGCGGAGGCGGTCTTGGCCTTGTTGCCGTTGGCAAGGGTATCCACCAGCTTGGCGCGGGCCTCGTCGGAGCGGATGTAGGTCACGCGCAGCGGCTGGGAGTTGAAGGCCGTGGGGCCGAACTTGGTCAGCTCGTAGATGGCGCGGGCCTGGTCCTCGGTGACATCCCCCGTGAAGGAGTTGGCGGTGCGGGCCTCGGCGAAAATCGCGTCGACGGCTGCGGAATCGATAACCGCTTCTTCATGGGCAATGGTCATTGGCTTACCTTTCGCTGTACCTCCCCGTTCACGGGGGGGAGACTTGTTGCTTCCTATGGTTGCAACTTCAACTGAAGTTGTCCTCTTCCCGTGACGGCCCGTGACGTTCACCACAGCAGCGCCGCGCGGTAGTCTGTTGCCAGCAAATCCCCGCCCTCCACGGCGCCCTCCCCACCTTTGAAAGGCCCCGCCCCCATGAGCATGCTCGGAACCAAATGGAAGCTGCACGGCACCGGCAAGGCCATCAAACCGGGCCAGGTGGTGGCGCCGGACGAGCGGCTGGCCTGGCCACTGACCATCGGGGTGGGCATGCAGCACGTGGTGGCCATGTTCGGCGCCACCTTCCTGGTTCCGATCATCACGGGCATGCCGCCTGCCACCACCCTGCTTTTCTCCGGCATTGGTACCCTGCTGTTCCTGGTGATCACCCGCGGGAAGGTGCCCAGCTACCTCGGCTCGAGCTTCGCGTTCATCGCACCCATTACGGCGTCGCAGGCGCAGTTCGGTGTGGCCGGCGCCCTGGGCGGCGTGGTTGTGGCCGGTGCGGCGCTGGCCCTGGTGGGGGCCATTGTCCAGAAGTTCGGATCAGGCTGGATCAACCGCCTGATGCCCCCCATTGTCACGGGCGCGATCGTCGCCCTGATTGGCCTCAACCTCGCGCCGGCGGCCAAGGACAACTTCGACAAAGCCCCCATCACCGCGGTGATCACCCTGGCCACCATCATCCTGGTCAGCGTTTTGTTCCGCGGGATCCTGGGCCGGCTCAGCATCCTGGTGGGCGTGGTGGTGGGGTACCTCGTGGCCATGCTCCGCGGTGAGGTCAGCTACGAAAAGATGGACGCCGCAGCCTGGGTGGGGCTGCCCCAGTTCCAGACCCCTGAGTTCCACATCGGCGTCCTGGGCCTTTTTGTCCCCGTGGTCCTGGTGCTGGTGGCAGAAAACATCGGGCACGTGAAGTCCGTGGCGGCCATGACCGGGCAGAACCTCGACGGCGTCTCCGGACGTGCGCTGATGGCCGACGGCGCCGCCACGGTACTGGCCGGCTTCGGCGGCGGATCGGGCACCACCACGTACGCGGAAAACATCGGCGTGATGGCAGCCACCAAGGTCTATTCGACGGCGGCCTACTGGGTGGCGGGCATGTTTGCCATCCTGCTGAGTTTCTCGCCCAAGTTCGGTGAACTCATCGCCACCGTCCCGGCCGGCGTCCTGGGCGGCGCGGCCACCATGCTGTACGGCATGATCGGCATCCTGGGTGTCAAGATCTGGGTGCAGAACAAGGTGAACTTCGCCAACCCGGTGAACCTGACCACCGCGGCCGTGGCCCTGATCATCGGCATCGCCGATTACACCTGGACCATCGGCGACCTGACGTTCACGGGCATCGCCCTGGGGTCGGCTGCGGCGCTGGTGATTTACCACGGCATGAAGGCCATCGCCAAGGCCCGGGGCACCGTGGCGGAACCCGAAATGGAACTGGCCCCCCTTCCGCCCGCGGCGAAGGCCGCCGCCAACGCTGCGGCTAAACGCGCCAGGAAGCGCTAGCTTCCGGAGCCGGCCCCGGTTCCGTTCCGGGCACAGCCTGGGGCCGGATGACTGGGCCTTCCGGCGCCGGGCCTGGAACCACAACGTGCAGGGCATCCCGGAGGTCCAGTTCGTGGCTCAGCGCCTGCGCCTGCAGGATGCGCAGCGCCGCCTCACGGCTGAGGCCGTATTCGTTCATCAGGCCCCGCGCGGCCAGATCCACCAGCACCAGGGAGCTTCGGACCACGGCGATCCCCGCCGCGGACTCCGCCCGGCCGGCCACCTGCGCCACCATCCGGAGGGCGCCCGCCACTTTCCGGGCGTAGCTGGTACTGCGGAGGATGTCATCACTGGTGAAGGTGTAGGGCTCCGGGGAATACAGCGTGATGGCGGCGCTGCCGGCCCCCTCGGACACGATGGGGACGGCCAGCAGCGACAGGACGCCGTGGCCGGCCGCGGCGCTGGAGTACCCGGGCCAGCGCCTGTCCACTGCCAAATCGGACAGGAGGACGAACTCACCGCTGCCCAGGGCTGCCAGCACCGGCCCGTCAGCGAACGAACACTGTTCCCGGTCGGCGGCCCGGGCCTGCTCACTGCTGGCGGCGAGGGTCCGGGATGACCCCTGCCGGAAGATGGTGGCCGCCCACCCGATGCCACGGTCCGCGGCCCTGATGTCCGTCATGAACCCGCGGGTCATCTCCCCGAGATAGTTCTCCACGTCCTTGCTGTCGAGAACTGGCTCGGGTGGAACTGGAAGCGGTCCCCAGCCGACCTGCCCCGAAGGTTCAGCAGCCATGTTCCAGCCTTGCTCGTGTCCGTTGCGGCCTGCCATGAAGCCTTGTTCAAGGATACGTCGCGGCGGCGCTCCGGCGGGAGGTTTTCAGGCACCCGCAGGCACCAGGTTATGCCTCGGGACGCACCCACCCGGCGGTCATGCCGGGTCCTTGCGGCCGGGTGTGACGGGATGCCGCGGCGCGCGGACGTCCGCGCCTCTGGAGCCGGCTCTACGCTGGCGGCGGATGCGCCGCGAGAGGGTGCCGGCACGGGAAAGGCCTCCGTCCAGCCTTGGGGAAGGATGAACGGAGGCCTCCGGAACAGGGGTGCCTGCTCAGCCGGCGGCGAAGTCCTCGCCGTCGTCGTCCTTCGGGGACTTTTCCTGCGGAAGATCGTTGCCGCTGCCATCCGGGACGCCGGCCGCCTCCTGCCCCGGCTCCGAAGAGACAGGCGCGGACCCCTTGGAGTCATCATTGGTTTCGTCGATCTCCGCCGCAGCGGACGGCAGGTCCATGTCGCGTGCCACGGGCGTGTCGCCGTCGGCCTGGGACTCGTTGGTGGCGGCGTCGCCCTGATGCTGGGCGCTGCCGGCCGTTTCCTGTTCGGCCGTCGGCGTACCGTAGCCTCCCGGGTCCTTCTCGGGCTCTGCGTGCTGGTTGTCCTGTGCCATGGTTCCTCCTGGTTGCTGGTGTGGAGCGGGGTTTTGCTGGTGTGGAGCGGGGGTTGGTTGGCCGTCAGAGGCCTTTGCCGCCGGTCACGGGCAGCACCGCGCCGGAGATGTATGACCCGTCCTCGGACGCCAGCAGCACGTAGGCTGCCGCGAGTTCTGCGGGCTGGCCGGCCCTTTCGAGGGGCGTGTCCTGGCCGAAGGACGGAAGCTTGTCCGGCCATTCGGTGGCGGGGATGAGGGGCGTCCAGATGGGACCGGGCGCCACCGCGTTGACCCGGATTCCCTTGGGCCCGAGCTCCTGGGCCAGCGCCTTGGTGAACGCCACCTGTGCTGCCTTGGTCATGGCGTAATCGATCAGCGCTGGGGAAGGATTGAAGGCCTGGATGGAGGCCGTGGTGATGATGGCGGATCCGGCCTTCAGGTGCGGTACCGCGGCCCGGGCGGTCCACAGCAGGGAGTAGAGGTTGGTCTTGAACACCCGGTCGAATTCCTCGGTGGGCAGCGTCGCCAGGCTTTCCCGGTTTTTCTGGTAGGCGGCGTTAAGGACCACCACGTCCAGCCGGCCGAACTCCGCAGCCGTTTCGTCGGCAATACGCGTGCTGAACTCCTCCTCCCGGCCGTCTCCGGCGAAGAGGAGGGCCCGCTGGCCCGCCTTCCGGATCCAGGCCGCGGTGTCCTGCGCGTCGTCCTCCTCCTCGGGAAGGTAGGAGATGGCAACGTCGGCACCTTCGCGGGCGAACGCGATGGCCGTGGCCTTGCCGATCCCGGAATCGCCGCCGGTGATGAGGGCGGCCTTGCCCTGGAGCTTGCCGTGCCCCTCGTAGCTGAGTTCGCCGTGGTCCGGGGTGGGGTCCATGGGGGCCGTGAGGCCGGGCTGCTTTTGTTCCTGTTCCGGGAACGGGCCCGCGTGGTAACCGCCCCGGGGGTCTGTGGGCTGGGTGGTCTGCTTGTTCGTTCCGCTCATGGTCCGCCTGCCTGTGTCGGGTTTCGAAGAGCTTCGCCGGGTACCTGTCTTTCGAAGCTATCCCGGCCGGCGGACCGAAGTCCACCGTTTCCGTGCGAATAATCAGCAAACTTATCAAATATTGTTTCCGGACGCAGCAGCCTTGTTTCTCTGTAGCGGAGGAGTAGAAATGGATCAGCACCGATGCACGGCAGAAGGAGGCGGCGTGTCCGCAGTGGAGGACTACACTGGCCCGACCGGGAGGAATGAAACCCGGGAGGAGCAGCTGGACCGGAACTGGGCCGAACTCCTGCAGGAACTGCGGGTCCTGCAGACCGGCGTGCAGATCCTTGCGGGCTTCCTCCTGACCCTGCCTTTCCAGGAGCGGTTTGGGGATTTGGACCGGTTCCAGGTCACCCTCTACCTGGTCAATGTGGTGGTTGCCGCGCTGACCACCGCGTTCATCCTGTCGCCCGTCAGTGTGCACCGGCGGCTCTTCCGCAAGCGGCTGAAGGAAACCCTGGTCTCCAGCGCCGATGCCATCACCAAGATCGCCCTGGCAGGGATCGCCCTGCTGAGCGCCGGAACGGCCGCCCTGGTGTTCGACGTGACCGCAGGCCGGCAGGCGGGGCTGACAGCCGGTGGGGTACTGCTGGCCGTCATGGTGGTGCTCCTGGTCTACGTTCCGCTGCACTTGAACAGGCGTGCCGCCGCTGCAGGCAACGGCGCCAAATGAAGGAGGGCCGAAATATGGGCAGATGGGCCAAGGAGCACGGACTGCTCCTGGCGAACGCCGGACTGTTCCTGGTGTTCTTCGGCGGGATGATCCTTTCCGGCGCCGCATCGTACAGCGACGAGCAGCAGGCACACGGCGAGGCAGCGGTCTCCGTGCTGGAGTTCCTTGGCACCGGGGCGTTTGTGGAGGCCACCTTCGAGAACTGGGAGTCGGAGTTCCTCCAGATGGCCATGTACGTGATCCTGACGGTTTTCCTGTTCCAGAAAGGCTCTTCGGAGTCGAAGCCGATGGGAAAGGCGGCCCCGCAGGACCAGGACCCCCGGGACGCCACCGTGGGTAAATCCACGCCGTGGCCGGTGAAGCGGGGCGGTGCCGCGCTGGTGCTCTACGAGCACTCGCTGTCCATCCTGCTGCTTCTGCTGTTCCTGGCGTCCTTCGCCCTGCACGCCGTGGGCGGCGCAGCAGCCTACAGCGAGGACCAGCTAAGCCACGGCGCGGCGCCGGTCACTGTCCTGCAGTACCTGGCCACCAGCCGGTTCTGGTTCGAGTCCTTCCAGAACTGGCAGAGCGAATTCCTGGCCGTCGCCGTGCTGGTGGGAGCGTCGGTGTACCTCCGGGAAAAGGGGTCCCCGGAGTCCAAGCCCGTTGCCGAACCCCATTACGAGACGGGCTCGTAGCGCTCCCGGCCCGGGAAATCCCCGCCCGGCCCAACCGGGCCCGGCCGGCGCAGCGCCAAGTGCCGGCAGGTCCGCCGGGGGGTCAGGCGCCTTCCAGGACCTGCGTGGTGGCCCGGGTCAGGTACTTTGCGGCGTTTGCGATCGCTTCTTCCGGGCTTCCGGCCACGTCCAGCAGCTGGGCGGCGGCCACCACGCCATGTCCGGCCAGGTCTTCGGGCGTCACCAGGATCCGGCCGGCCACCACAATCACGGGGATGCCGCGGTCGCGTGCGGCATCTGCCAGGGCGATCGGCGCTTTGCCGGTGAGGGACTGTGAGTCCATGGATCCTTCGCCGGTGATCACCAGGTCGGCTGAGCCGAGCTGGTGGGCGAGGCCGGTCAGTCCGGCAACCAGCGCAAAGCCGCCTTCCAACGTGGCGCCGGTGAAGGCCAGGAACGACGCCGGGAAGCCTCCGGCGGCGCCGGCGCCCGGGACGTTCACGTCCCGGCCCGTGGCCTCCCGGAGGATGGACGCCCAGTTGCGGAGCCCGGCGTCGAGCGCTTCGATGGCGTCAGCATCCGCTCCCTTCTGTGGCCCGAAGACGTGTGCTGCGCCGGTGGTGCCGTACAGCGGGTTGCGGACGTCCACGGCGATCCGGAAGGTGGTGGCCGCAAGCCTGGGGTCCAGGCCGGTGCTGTCCAAGGCCACAATGTCCGCCAGCGCGCCACCGCCCAGCGGGACCACATTGCCGGCTGCGTCGAGCGGCTTCAGGCCGAGCGCCCGGAGGGCGCCGCTGCCGCCGTCGGTCATGGCCGAGCCACCCAGGCCCAGCACGATCTCGGTGGCGCCGGCGTCGAGGGCGGCGGCAATCAGCTGGCCGCAGCCGTAGCTGTGGGCACGCAGCGCGTTGGCGGGTGTGGGTTCCATCTCAGCGAGCCCGGAGGCCTGCGCCGTCTCGATCACGGCGGTAACGTGGCCGGCGGCGTCCTTGTGTAGGGCCCAGGCCGCGCCCACCGGGGCAAGGATGGGGCCCACCACGGCGTTGACGCGTTCCTCGTAACCCGCGGCCACTGCCGCTTCCAGGGTGCCCTCGCCGCCGTCGGCGATGGGGAACTGGGTGGCCACCGCGTCAGGGTAGACGCGCAGCGCGCCTTCCGCGATGGCCACTGCCGCTTCGGCAGCGGTCAGGGAACCCTTGAACTTGTCCGGAGCAATCAGAATGCGCATCCGACCATCATGCCAGCCTGCGGCGGGAAAGCGCTTGCCGGGGTCGCGCCGGGGTGGGGTTTATTACGGCCCTAGCTGCGGGGTCGCAGCACTGCGAAGTAACCGGGCACGCGGCTTTGCTCCGGCACCCCCGTGGCGGGGTTGGTTTCGATGGCCACGGCACCGTCCGCCAGCAGCTCCCAGTCCGCCGCCGGCAGGGCCCGCGCCCGCTCCACGGGACCGAAATGACCCGGCATGGGCAGCTCGCGGATGGCGCGCTCCAGTGGCGCGGGAATGCCGCGGCCGGTGGCGCCCAGATGCGAAACGTACGCCACCGGGTTGCCCTGGAAGTTTGTTTCGGCGATAAACACAGTGCCGCCCGGACCGGCGAGCCGCCGGAGGTTCGCGGCAAACGCAGCCTGGTCCGAGTGGTCCAGGACATGGAGGACGCCGCGGACAAAAACGTTGGCGCTGCCGCCGGCCACCAAGGATTCCGCCGCGCCCGGTGCAGTCATGTCCCGGACCTCGAAGCTGGCATTGCCCAACCCGGCGGCTTCGGCCCGGGCCCGCTCCACCGCGTGCGCCGAGATGTCCACACCAATGGCCTGGCTAAACAGGCCGGCCAGGGACCGGGTGAAGCTGCCGTGGCCGCAGCCAACGTCCACCACGGGCAGGGCAGGGTCCAGGTATTTCACCAGCGTGTCCCGGTAACCCAGGAACTCGTGTTCGGTGCCGGAGTCCCACAGGACTTCCCCGCCGATACCGGTGGTCCTGATGCCGGCCCAGTAACGGTCCCAGGCCACCGCCCGGTCTTTGGGGGCGGAGCGTGAGAGCCGGGCCAGCCGGGGAATCAGCAGGTATCGACGCGCTGCAGCCAGCAGGGAGCGCAGTGCCGGCGGGCATGCGCCGAAGGAACTTTTGACGGTGGACACGCCTCAAATATAAGTCCGGAACGCCTTTCCGGGCGCCCATGCACTTGTTCTGTGACAGCGCCAGCCCCGGGCACTGCCCGTCAGGCTCCGTGCCCGGAGTCCAGCTGAAGCCACGCCATGGCCTCCGCGCGGGAGGTGAAAAAGCGCGTAGGGCACGGCAGCTTGTTGATGCCCAGGATGAAGTTGGCCAGCACCTTGTCCACGGGCGAAGAGCCCAGCAGGGCAATCCGGGATGCCTGGCAAGGCCGGCCGAAAACGGCCCGGGCGCCGCGGCTGACCTGCGCCGTGGTGGCCATGTCAACCAGCATGGGATGCGTGTCGGTGCCGCAGAGGAGGTTCACCCGGCGCATGGCATCCTCGGCATCGGCCTCGCTGATGGACGCGCCGCGCGGCCACAACAGCTGAAGCACGCCGCCCGCATCGAGGGTCAGGTCGCCCTTCACAGGTTCAGCCGGCTGATCCGTCACGCGTCTCCTTCGCAGATTACCTATGGAGCCCATCACCCCTGCTCCCCCTACAATGTACTCAACTGTGAGGGAAGGGGACATTGTGGCGGCTGATGTGCCGTGTGAATGGCGCGCACCCCGTACCGCCGTCGTGGCAGATCCCGACGCCGGCCGGCTGGAGGTCAACGCCGCTGCACTCCGGCGCGTCGGTTACGCCGTCCGGACCACCGGTGACGCCGCCGGCCTGGCTGCCCTCCTTGCCACCGGCCAGCCCTCGGTCATCGTGGCGGACGCCTCCCTGTCCGCCGTGCATTCCGACGCGCCCATGTTGGTCCTTGTGGACCTTGATGACCCGGCCGACATTGCCGCGATGACGCCCCCCGGCATCCACGACTGCATCACCAAGCCCCCGCCGCCCGCCGAACTGGTCCACCGTGCCACGGCACTGATCGACCAGGTGGCCCGCCGCAGCAGTGCCAGGCAGGAAGCCGAGGCCCTCCGCGGGCAGCTCCGCCAGGTCTCCGCAGCCGTCCGCGCCACGAACAACCCGCAGGAAATAGCCCAGCACGTCGTGGCGGGCTTCGGTAAAACCTTCGGCGCCGACCGGGTGTGGCTGACCACGTTCGAAGACGAACGGGTTCCGCGCATCACGGCCACGTGGAACCGGCCCGGCCTGGTACCCGCCGGCGCCGAGGCCATCCCGGACGAAGTGCAGGCCCGCCAGGTGGCGGATTACCTCTGGGCCGGGACCGAGACCCTCTCCACTGACGCCTCCGATGAGGAAGCCACCGGCGGCGAGGGCCCGGCGTCGGGCATTACCGATGCCGTTTCCTCACTGGCCGTGCCCATGGGCGAAGGCGATTCCTCCCTGGGCATCATCTGGATTGCCATGGTGGACCAGCCCCGGCAATGGTCCCGGACCGAACGCGGACTCATCCAGCACGTGGCCGGCAACGCGGCGCACGGGCTGATCCAGAGCCACCTGATCAGCAACCAGCTGCAGGTGGTCAAGCAACTGCAGCAGCTGGACAAGGCCAAAACCGATTTCCTGGCCACCGTCAACCACGAGCTGCGCACACCCCTCACTTCGATCATGGCGTATTTGGACATGATCCAGGAGAGCACCGAGGGTCCGGTCTCCTCCGAGGTGCACCAGATGCTGGACATCGTGGTGCGGAACACGGAACGGCTCCGGTCCCTGATCGAGGACATGCTCAGCGTCTCCCGCGCGGGCCTCGACAACAGCTTGCTGCACCTGACCCCGGTCCGGCTGGGGCACACCCTCGACCTGGTGGCAGCAGCCCTCCGGCCGCTGGCCAAACTGCAGAACGTGACCATCGCCGTCGACTCCGTGCCTGAAGACCCGGAAATCCTGGCGGACGAGGTCCAGCTGCAGCAGGTCTTCACCAACCTGGTCTCCAACGCCATCAAGTTCACCCCCAGCGGGGGCCGGATCGAGGTGGGCAGCGTCTCGCACAAGGCCCCGGACGGCAGCCGCTGGGCCACCGTCAGCGTGGCGGACACGGGCATCGGCATCTCCAGCGAGGAAATCGATCACGTCTTCACCCGGTTCTACCGGGCCTCCAACGCCATGTCCGGTGCCATCCCCGGCACCGGACTGGGGCTGGCCATCACCCGCGACATCGTGGCCAGGCACGGCGGCAGGATCGACGTGGCGTCCACCCTGGGCCTGGGCACCACGGTCACTGTCAGCCTGCCGCTGGACGCCGACAGCAACCGGGCCAACTAGGGCCGGAAGGAGGACCACATATGTTTTCCGACGAAGATCCCCGGCTTTCCCAGCTCCTGGAAGGCATTGTCCGGCTCGCCTCGGGTGACCTCAGCTCCAGGATCGAGGTGTCCGCCAACCGGGATGAACTCGACGCGATCATCATGGGCACCAACCTGCTGGCCGAGGATCTCCAGGTCATCTACGAAGAGCTTGAGCAGCGCGTCCAGATCCGCACCCGGCTGCTGCACGAGGCGCACCTGGAAATGCAGCAGATGGCCATGCAGGACCCGCTGACGGGTCTGGCCAACCGCTCCGCGCTGATCGAGGCGTTGCGCTCCGCACTGGACGCTGAGCGGGAGGCCGGCGAGGGACCGGTGATCCTGCTGCTGGACCTCGACGCGTTCAAGTCCATCAACGACACCCTGGGCCATACGGCGGGCGACCAGGTGCTGATTACGGTCGGGGAAAGGATCCGCGGTGCCGTCCGCAGCTCCGACGTTGTGGCCCGCCTGGGCGGTGACGAGTTCGCTGTGGTGATGCCCTCGGCGTCCCCCGACCAGGCCACCATTGTGGCCCACCGGATCCTGGCGGCACTGAAGGAACATATCGAACTGCCGGGCCGGAGCGTCCGCTGCGGCGCGAGCATCGGCCTGAGCGTGGGCGGTGAAAACCCGACGCCGGAGGACATGCTGATGGAGGCCGACGTCGCCATGTACGCGTCCAAAGCCGAAGGGCAGAGCCGCCTGCACCGGTTTGAACCCGGCCTCCTGCTGGTCCGGCGGCTCCGGAGCCAACTGGTGGAGGACCTCCGCACCGCCATCAGGAGCAGCGGGCTGACGCTGTATTACCAGCCGGTGGTGGAGCTGGGCACGGGCAGGATCGAAGGTGTGGAAGCCCTGATCCGCTGGAACCACCCCAAACGCGGGTTCATCATGCCGGACGAGTTCATTCCGCTGGCCGAGGAAGCCGGGTTGATCTCCGAGCTTGGACTGTGGGTGCTCCGCACCGCGGTGCGCCAGCTCCGCGGCTGGATCGACGACGGCCTGGTGGATGCCCGCTTCTCCGTGCGCATCAACATCTCCGCCACCGACCTGCAAAGCCTGCAGTTCATCGAGGATGTGCGGACCGTGCTGAAGGAAACCGGGGTGCAGCCGGACCAGGTGGTGCTGGAACTGACGGAAGTTGCGATCGTCAAGGGCAACGAGCTGGACCGCTACTCCCTGGGCGGACTCCGCGGGCTGGGCGTCGGCATCGAAATCGACGACTTCGGGACCGGCTACTCGTCCATCAGCTACCTGCGCCGGCTGCCCGTGGACAGGGTCAAGGTGGACCGTTCGCTCATCACGGGGCTGGGCACCGATCCCAACCAGCCGGCCCTCGTCGCAGCGGTTCTGCAGCTGGTACGCGCCTGCGGCCTGGAAGCGGTCTGGGAGGGCGTTGAAACCGCCGAACAGGCCCAGATCCTGCTGGACCTGGGCTGCCTCAGCGCGCAGGGCTACTATTTCAGCCGGCCCGTCCCGCCCGAGAAAATTCCGGCATTACTGGCTGACCAGCCGGAAAGCGCTAGCCCGAAACTGTAAAAGTACTGCGCTTTCGGTCACTCCGATATACGATCATCGTGCGGCGTCAGGTTCTCAGCACCGCACCATGTTGGGCATCAACAGCAACACCGACCGTAAAAGGCGTTTTGAAATTTGAACAATAAATGGTCCATGGGGTCATTACTTCGTCAACTGGGGGCGTAGCTAATGTCGGTTCGGGTACAGGCATGGGGAATTATTGCGGCTGTTCTGGCGGATTCTGATCCGTCCGGAGCGGCCATACGGCAGCGCCTGAGCAACAGCCTCGATGAGAATCCCGGCGTCCCCGAGCGGGCGTTGCTGGAGTACCTCCTGGAGACTAGGCGCAATGACGCCATGGCGGCTCAGGAACCGGAAGATGGGCCGCGCCGGCTGGCGCCGCCGGTCCTGCCACCGCAGATCATCGAGCAGATGGATGCGATCCAAAGCATGTCGCGGATCAGCGCCCTGCTGGAAAGCCAGATGCTGATGACGGCGTTCCAGCCCATCTACGGGCTGGCCGGCAGGAACGTGGTGGGCGTCGAGGCGCTGTCCCGCTTTGTCAGCGACGACGGCGCCGCGGCGGAGCTGTGGTTCGCGGAAGCGGCCGCCGTGGGGCTCGGGGCCAACCTTGAGTTCTCGGCGCTGGGGTCCGCCGCAGCAGCGGCGCGCGACCTGCCCGAACACCTCTACGTCTCCTTGAACATTTCCCCCTCATCCTGCATTGATCCGCGGCTGCCGGAATTGTTTGCGCACATCGACCTGCCCATCAACCGCGTGGTCCTCGAATTAACGGACAGCATTTCGGATGAGGAATACCTGCAATTCATCGCCGCGATTAATCCGCTGCGGGAAAAGGGCCTGCGCATTGCCGTGGATGACGCCCACTCCGGGGCCGGCGACCTGAGCCGGATGATCCACCTGCGGCCGGACTTCATCAAAGTGGGCCGGAACGTCATCAGCAGGGTGGACTCCGACGGCCTGCAGCAGGCCCTCGCAGCCTGCCTGGTGGACTTCTCGGACCAGATCGGCAGCACGCTGGTTGCCGAAGGCGTCGAGACCGTGGGCGAGCTTAAGGTCCTGTCCCAGCTGGGCATCAGCGCCGGCCAGGGCTACCTGCTGGGCCGGCCTTCCGTGCGGCCGCAGGACTGGGCCACCTGGAACAAGCAACTGGACGTGGACGTGCTGGAGCGCCAGCTGCGCGAGCACGAAACAGCGTCCGGCTCAGCCCCGCCCAAAAAGTCCCGTTAGGCAGCGGAAGACCTATTCTGCGTGGCCCTGGTCCCCGCTCATTTGGTCTTCTGCAGGCGGCGTTTCGCCCGGCGGCACTCCCCCGCCGGGTTCCAAACCGGTGATGTTGCCTTCGGCAGGGTCCGGATTGGACGTACCGGCGGAGTCCTTGCCATGCGGGTGCGGCCCGGCCTTGTCCGTGCCGGCCGGCCCTGCACTGCCGGCCTGGTCGCTTCGGGGCTGATCGGGATTGGCGGGATCATTTTCCGGATGGTAAGTGCTCATGGCGTGTGCGTCCTCCCTGTCCGGCCGTGGCGGATTCCCCAGCCTGGACTAATTGTAAGCATACTGATAATCCTGAAGGACTGGCCGGTGCGGCCGGCACGCTTGAGAGGAGCGCCGCGCGCGAAGGTCCCGGACCCGAACACGCCCGGAGACGGACACCGGTCCTAGGACCGCCCGCCGGCCGCCGGCCATTCCCCGCGGGCCAGCAGCACGTCCCGGAGCAGGTCGGCGCGGTCCGTGACGATGCCGTCCACACCCAGGTCCAGGAGGCGGCGCATTTCGTCGGCGGAATTGATGGTCCACACGTGCACCACCAGCCCCAGGGCGTGCGCACGGCGGATGAAGCCCGGAGTGGCCACCCGGACGGGGCCTTGCCGGACCGGGACCTGCAGGGCCTGGACATCGCGGAGCACGTGCCGCATCAGCCGGGCAAACATGGGCGCGGGGAGTACCGGGCCCAGCAGCGTGAACAGGGCGTTGGAGACCAGGCCCGCGGACGCGGCGACAGGCCGGGTCAGCAGTTCCAGCACGGCCCTGCGGCGCCGGTCCGAAAAGCTCGTCACCAGGACCCTGTCGTGGACCCGGTGCCGCTCGATGGCCGCGGCGAGGCTCCGGACTGAACTCCAGTCCTTGACGTCCAGGTTCAGCCGGACGGCAGGCAGTGCGGTGACGAGTTCGTCGAACAGCGGCACGCGCTCCCGGCCGCTGATCCGCGCGGCGGCCACCTGGGCCGCGGTGAGCTCCGAAACTTTGCCCCGGCCGTCCGTCACCCGGTCAAGGGTGTCGTCGTGGAAAAGGTGCAGCACGCCGTCGGCCGTGGTGTGCACGTCCGTCTCCAGGTACCGGTACCCCAGCCCGGAAGCAGCCCGGAAGGCCGCCATCGAATTCTCCAGCCCCTCCCGGGAAAACCCGCGGTGGGCCATGGCGATGGGGAGTATCCGGCCGCCGTCGCCGGTGTTCTCGAAGTAGGGCAGGGTCACACAGCGAGCGTACCCGAGCCGCGGAGGCTAGCTCTCGGCGGGCAGGATCTCCACGCCGTCGCTGCAGTGCAGCAGGGTCCGGCCACGGCCGCCGTCCAGGTTGATCCATACGGCGGTGTGGTCTGCGGTGATGGCATCGACCAGGCCGCCGGTCTCAAAGCCCGGGCTCAGCAGGACCCGGACACGGTCGCCCTGGCTCAGGTTCCGCCAGTGCGGGGCCGGCGTTGCCCGGCGCAGTGGTGCTTCGGCGCTGCCATGCTTGACGTTCTTTGCCATCGTTACCCCTCAGTGCTCGTAAGGAGAGGTTGGGGCTCTCCGGAAGCCACGCTACGGAGGGAAGGTAAACGCGGAATGATCGTTAGCTGAATGCCACCTTGGAACCTGTCCGGCGGCGGCGCGTCAGGACAGCGGCGCGCCCAGCCCTGCGAGCCTGGCCTCAAGGACCTGGGCCACGCCGTCGTCGTCAAAATGCGGTGCCTGCTGGCCGGCGGCACTGATGGCGTCCGGATGCCCGCTGGCCATCGCGTAACCGTGGCCGGCCCAGCGGAGCATCTCGATGTCGTTGGGCATGTCGCCGAACGCCACCACGTCCGCGGCGTCGATTCCCAGGGCGGCAGCGTAGCCCGCCAGGGTAACGGCCTTGTTCAGGCCTGGCCGGGCAAGTTCCAGCATGGCCACGGTGGGTGCGGAGTGCGTTACGGAGGCCAGATGCCCGACGGCGGGACGCACCTCCGCGAGGAATTCGTCCGCGGTGCCCTCCCGGACAATGGCCAGGAACTTCACCACGGCGTCGTCGTCCGTCAGGGTGTCCGCCAGCGGCGCGGGTGTGAATTCTGCCAGGAGTTCGCTGGATTCGTTTTCCACAAACCCGGACTCCAGGTGGAAGCCGGCCAGCGTTTCCACCGCGAACCGGGCGGACGGCCGCAGGTCCTTGATGATGCGGCGGGCTTCGAGGACCGTGGCGATGTCAAGGGTTTTGGCCGACACCAGCCGGTCCGCTTCGAGATCCCACACCACAGCGCCGTTGGAGCAGATGACCGTGCCCGAGTGACCCAGCTGCTCCTGGAGGGGGTAAAGCCAGCGCGGCGGCCGGCCGGTTACAAAGACCAGTTCGACGCCGGCGTCACGGCAGGCGTGGAAGGCGCGGATGGTGCGGTCGCTGATCTTTCCGTCGTGCCCCAGGATTGTTCCGTCAATATCACTTGCCACCAGCCGCATGCTGCCAGTCTACGTGGGAATCAGGGGTGCCGGTCCTGCGTCAGAATCGCGACAGCGCCTGGTCCAGCATCCGGTGCCCCTGCGTTTCAAACGCCCCGTCGCCCACTTGGTGCGCCCACACGGCAGTGCCGATGGCTTCGCGGAGCAGGTAAACCGGCCAGGCGTCCCCATCCCGCGGGTCTGCGCCGTAGCCACGGAGGAAGGCCGCTTCCAGGGCCGGGTCCCGCTGCCACTGCTGGACGGCCAGCCGGCACAGGTCGGTGGCTGCCGGCCGGAGGTCGAACCTGCCGAAGTCGATGACGCTGATGGCGCCGTTGTTGCTGATCCAGTTCCGCGGCTGCCAGTCCCCGTGGGTGGGCACCATCTCGGCGGCGGCGGCCCGGTAGTCAGCGAGGCACTGCCTGGCCCGGCTTTCCACCCGGGGATCGATCCGGTGGTCAGTGTCCAGCCAGGCGAGGGCTTTGGCGGTAGCGCGGGTTTCCCAGCCGCTGTCCGCTGTGCGGGCCTGGCTGTGGAATGCCTTCAGGAGCCTGCCGGCCTGCAGATATGTCTCCGGGTTCTGTTCATCCGGGGTGCCTTCCACCAGGACCCCGGGCAGGTAGCCGGCCACCAGGAGGGCCTCGTTGATGCTTGCGTGCAGCATGGTTGCGGCCCGGCCGGACTCCACCAGCGGTCCAGTGAAGGAGGTGTGGGCCATGATCTCGCGGCCGAGGTGGTGGTTGTCCGGTCCGCCGGCTTTCACAATCAGATCCTTGCCCCTGGAGCGGATGCGAAGAACCGTGGTGTCAGTCAAACCCCAGGACAGATCCTCAATGAGTTCCGGCTCACCGCACCAGGCAGCCACCAGCTCCGATTGCCTCGCCGTGAGCGTCCCCCCATCCCAACGCATCACGCCGTTTCCCGCAGGAATTTTCCGGTCCTGGAGAACTGGCGGAATGCCTGGTCGCCAAGGGGGATGGTGGCCACGAAGAGCAGTAGAGACAGCGTGTTGGAGACGCGCCAGGGGTCCCCGTCCACAGCCAGGGCAGCGAAGTAGAGCGACAGTCCTGGCGTCGTCACCAGGCGCCGGGCAGTACGTTCACGCATCTGGGCGGCCGCGCCACGAAGAACACCCAGCGCGGCAGGATCCACCGCTTCTATTCCCAGGATCTGGCGCCGGACGTGACGCGCCGCTGCCGGCCCCAGTTCCGAGGTGACAAGGGCGCGCAGCGGCTGGACTTTGGGCATAATCCGCAGCCAGCCGTACAACACTCCTACGGCGAGGACCCCAACCGCGGCCAGGTACAGGCCCAGCGTCAAGCCGGAAAGGTGAATACCGACGGCTGACACGGCGCCGCTGGCTGCCAGGGCCATTCCCGCACAGAGTGCGGCCAGCATCGTGGCGGGGAAGACCGCCTGGAAGTAAAACCGGACAGTTGCCTCGACGCCCACGTCCTTGATGCCGTCAGCGACGGCGGAAGCGCTGGCCCAGCGCGCCTCCGGTCCAGCAGCGGAACGCCTCATGCATGCCCCCTAAGTGATGTGTCAGCCCAGCTTAAAGCCGACGGGGCCGGTCACCGCGCCTCTGGACTCAGTCGCTGATGGCGGCTTTCATTTCGTCCACCGCTTTCTGCCCGGCTTCTTCCGGCGACAGCCGGTTGAACAGGACCTCCACCGTGTAGCGGCGGATGATCTCCTGGACGATACCGGCGCCTTTCGGCGGTGGGGCGGGAGCAGCTCCCAGCTCTCCCTTGATCTGGTCGATGAACTTAACCACCTTGAGGTCGGCGGACGGCAACTTCGCTTCCGTGGCGGTCCGGATCCCGGAATTCGGGTTTACGCCACGCTCCGCAAGCAGGATTTCCCCGGCCTTGATGTCATTGGCCAAAAAGTCGATGAACCGGGCCGTTTCTTCGGGGTGTTTAGTCCTTGCGGACGCCGACCAGAACTGCGAGGTCTTGTACCAAAGCTGCGTATCGGCTGCTTCGCCTGTCCGCGAGGGGAACCGCAGGATCTCCAGGTCGCCACCGGCTGCCTTCTCCAGTGCCGGGAGCTGGTTGGACCATCTGAAGGCGAATCCGTTGGTGCCCACGGCGATGCCGCTCTGATCCAGCGTGGCGGCCTCGGCTTCAACCACTTCAGAGGCGGTGGGCACTGCTTCCTTCTCGCGGAGCTCCTTCAGGAAAGCCCACCACGCCGCGATGTCCGGCGCTTCGAACCCAAGCGTGCGGTCCTGGGTGTAGAGGGACTTGCCGTTCTGGCGCAACCAGACGCCGAGGGAGGCTTCGTCCCCGCCGTACGCAGCGGATCCGTAGGTGCCCTGCGGTGACTTGGCCGTGACTTCGGCGGCGATGCGCCCGAAGTCCGCCCACGTCCAGGTTGCGTCATCCGGCAGTTCAACACCGGCGGCCTCGAAGACCCGCGGATTGGCCAGGATGGTGGGCGCATTAATGCCGGCCGGCAGGCCAGTGAGGCCATCTTCGCTGGTTCCCGACTGGAGTGCTGCTGGATCAAATTTTGACGTGTCAATCTTGTACTTCGACAGGTCCAGCAAGGCGCCGCGGCTGGAGTACTCGGTGATGTACTTCTCGTCCATCTGGATGATGTCCGGGGCATCGTTGGCTGCAACCTGGGTGGCCAGCCTGTCCCAGTACGGCCCGGAATCACCAAACTCCGGCCTTATCTTGACGTCCGGGTTTTCCGCTTCGAACGCGGCGATGACGTCCTGGGTCAGCTGGGCCCGTTTGTCGCCGCCCCACCAGGCAAACCGAAGCTCCACAACACCATCAGCCTCCTGCCCGGAGGTTCCGCCGCCGCAGGCGGTTAGCGCAAGGACCGCTGCTGTCAGCGCGGCGGCTAGCCCCGAACCGGAGCGGCGTCCCGGGCGGGACCCCGCTCCGGTTCGGCCGAATGAGGATGAAGACTGCACTGGGGCTCCGATCGTCGGTGATCACGTGACTCATGATACATCATATACTAAGTACGATGCAGCATGCGGCCGTGGAATGTGGGAAAGTTTGAGCGTGACCAGCCAACCAACTCCCCATGGCCTCCTGCCGTCAGCGTCCCGGACAGGCCTCGTTGTTGAGGCGCTCCGCCGTTCGATCCTCACCGGCGAACTACCCGCTGGCCGGGCCTTGGTTGAGGCCGAGCTGGCCCGCTATTTCGGGATTTCGAAAACGCCGGTGCGGGAGGCGCTGAAGACGCTTGTGGGCGCGGGCCTGGTGACCATGAGCGATTACAAGGGCGCCACCGTCCGGGCGGTCGATGCAGAGATGGCCCGCAGTGTCTTTGACGTCCGCTCCCTGCTTGAGCCGGTGGCCGTTGCCCGGACCATCGAACGGGGCCTTGACCTGGAGCTCGCGCAGGACGCGCTGAACCGCGCGGCCAGGGCACTGGATGAAGCCGACCGGAGCCTCGCCAACCGCGATTTCCACCAGTTGCTCTATTCAAACTGCGGCAACCAGGTCCTGGTGGACATGCTGGACGGGCTCCGCGAACAGACGGCGCTGATCTCCGTCAACGCGTGGACCCAGCAGCCGTCGTGGGACGTGGAGGCCGCGGAGCATGCCGACATACTGGCCGCGGCCCGCCGGGGTGACACCGACGCCGCGACGGAACTGGTGCTGAACCACATCCGCAGCTTCGAGGCCCGCGCCGTCGGACAGCTCGCAAGGCCGGCATCACACACAGGGTGACGTTCCAGCAGGGAGATCGAGCGGCAGTCGTTGTCCTGGCTTCGAATCATCGGTCGATCGAGGCCATGTTGGTCTCGTCGTGGCGTTCGCCAGCAGCGGGCCGGAGCGTGTTCAGCCGATTCAGCTGGTCGGCGGTGAGTTCGATGCTGTGCGCTGCCGTATTCTCCTCGACGCGGGAGACCCGGCGTGTGCCGGGGATCGGGGCGATGTCGTTGCCCCGGGTCAGCAGCCAGGCGAGGGCTGTCTGTGCGGGCGTTGCTCCAACCTCGGCGCCGATAGCCTTCACCTCGTCGACGATTGCGAGGTTCCGGTGGAAGTTCCCGCCAATGAACCGTGGGTTGGTTTTGCGCCAGTCATCGTCGGCGAAGTCTTCAACGGAGCGGATCTGACCGGTTAGCAGGCCGTGTCCAAGCGGTGAGTACGGGACGAAGCCGATGCCGAGTTCGCGAAGCAGCGGCAGGATCTCTTCCTCCACGTCCCGGGTCCAGAGGGAGTATTCGGTCTGCAACGCGGTGACTGGCTGGACGGCGTGGGCGCGGCGGATGGTCTCCGGGGAGGCTTCTGAGAGCCCGAAGTGCAGCACCTTACCCGCGGCTATCAGGTCTGCAACGGCGCGGGCGGTTTCTTCGATCGGTGTGTCCGGGTCGACCCGGTGCTGGTAGTAAAGATCGATGTGATCGGTGCCGAGGCGTTTGAGGGAGCCCTCTACGGCGGTCTTCACGTTTGCGGGGCTGCTGTTGATGACGCCGGGACCACCGCCGGAATGCGAGACCAGGCCGAACTTCGTGGCGATTTTGACCTGGTCGCGGCGTCCCCGGATGGCCTGGCCGACGATCTTTTCGCTGAGGAATGGTCCATAGATCTCGGCCGTGTCGATGTGGGTGACTCCGAGATCGAGGGCGCGGTGGATCGTGCGGATCGACTCCGCGTTATCGAGGGTTCCCCCGCTGGTGTAGGTACCGGCCATGGTCATGGCACCGAGCCCGATGGCGGAGACTTCCAGGTCTCCAAGGTGAGCGTTTTTCATGGTGTTTCCTTAGGAGTTGTAGGACAGCGCCGCGGAGAGATTGCGGTTCGTTTCAATCTGCTCCTGGACGGCGGCCTGCTTCCGCTCGATGGCGTCCATGGCATCGGCGCCCGCGACAAAACGCTCGGGCAGGCTGCCGAGGTCGGAGATCATGACCAGCGCATCGGCCAGTTTTGCCGGGTCGCCGCCCTGCTTCCCGTTCATGTTCTTCCAGGCCGCGATGGTGGAAGCTGATTCCTGGGCATAGTCCTCAATCTGTACCTCCGGCCAGATCGTCGAGGAACCCTCGACCAGCAGTTCGGTGCGGAAGAAGCCCGGCACGACGGCCATCGTTTTAATGCCGAACGGCGCTACCTCCTGGCGCAGCGACTCCATCCACCCTTCGAGGGCAAACTTCGACGCTGCGTAGGCGGATGTGAACGGCCCCCCGACAAAGCCGGCGGTCGAAGTCACCGTGATGATCTGGCCCGAGCGTTGGGCGCGCAGGACTGGCAGGACAGCACGGGTCACATTCAGCGGACCGAAGAAGTTTGTCTCCATCTGTGCCTTGATCTGCCCGGGACTGAGGGTTTCGAAGAAGCCGGCGTAGAAGTTCCCGGCGTTGTTGACCAGAACATCGATCCGGTCGAAGCGGTCCACCGCAGCCTTGACTGCGGTTTCGCCCGCCGCTGGATCGGTGACGTCCAGTGCAAGAGTGAGCAGGTTCTTATGGGCTCCAACCGCCGAGGCGACGCGGGCCGCGTCACGGCCGGTGGCAACGACGCAATGGCCTGCGGCCAGGGCGGACTTGGCAATGTCGATGCCCAGTCCGCGGCTTGCTCCGGTGATGAACCAGACGTTTGCTTCTGCCATGACTTAAGGTCCTCCTGCTCTGCGGATCCGGCCCGTTGCCGATCCATTGACGTAATACATCCAGTAAAGAAGAACCCGAGAGCCCGAGGCAGACCCGCTGTATAGGGTTAATACGCGGGACCCCCTCAGGGATGGGCGCCTGACGTAGATTTAGAGCATGACCACGTCCGCCAACATCCGCGAGTTTCTTATGACCCGCAGGTCGCGGCTGACCCCGGCAGAGGCCGGACTGCCTGACTTCGGAGGTCGCCGCCGGGTGCCAGGGCTTCGCCGTGAAGAGGTGGCCCTGCTCGCGGGAATGAGCGTTGAGTACTATGTGCGGCTGGAGCGGGGCAATGCGTCAGGCATCTCGGACACCATCCTCGACGGAATCAGCCGCGCGCTCAAGCTCGACGACGCCGAGCACGCCCACTTGTACGCCCTGGTGCGAGCCGCCAACCGGGGCACGAGGACACCGCAACGAAAGCCAACCTCCCGCACCCATCAGATCCGTCCCGGCACCCGGCAGATCCTGGACGCCATGACGTTTCCCGCGATCGTACAGAACGGGAGGATGGACGTTGTGGCCACCAACACGCTAGGGCGTGCGCTCTTCTCGGAGATGTTCGTAGAGACTCATGGGCGGCCCGTGAACTTCGCCCGGTTCCTCTTCCTCGATCCCAGGGCCAGGGTTGCCTACCGCGAATGGAACGACTCGGCCGAGCAAATTGTCGCCTTGCTGCGCGCTGAATCAGGACGAGTGCCCTCCGATGGTGCCCTGCGCAGCCTGATTGACGCGCTCTCAAAGGGCAGCAGCGAGTTCGCGGCCCTTTGGGAAGCCCACGACGTTCGGATACACCTTGCCGGCAAAAAGCTCTTCCATCACCCTGACGTGGGCGACCTGGATCTCAATTATGAAGCCATGCAGCTCATGACCGATCCGGGACTCCAATTCGTTGGCTTCACTGCCGAACCGGGATCCTCTACTGACCACGCTCTCCGCCTGCTCGGAAGTCTCGCAGCACGCCACCCCGAGGACGCCAGTCTCGAAAGGTAGGAAAGCGTCCAGCAGGGCGGCCACTTTATACATCTTTGGAACCAGGATCCTGCTGCTGGCTAGGTCATCAGCTTTATCCTGGCTGATTCCATGGTGATCCACCGCAGTGGCATGATGGGCGCATGAGCCTCGTCACCTGCGACCTGACCATCTCCCTCGACGGCTTCGTCGCTGGCCCGGACCAAAGCATGGCCGAGCCGCTGGGCCGGGGCGGCGAGCGCCTGCACCGCTGGATGTTCGAAGAACCCGCGGAGCACACAGCCGAGCGCGACGGCATCCTGGCAGCGGGCGCCTACATCCTGGGCCGGAACATGTTTGCCGGGCCGGGGACGTGGGATCCGGACTGGCAGGGCTGGTGGGGTGCGGAACCGCCCTACCACGCACCCGTATTTGTCCTCACCCACCATGCGCGCCCGCCGCTGGAAATGGCGGGCGGCACCACGTTCCATTTTGTCAACGATGGAATTGAAACGGCCCTGGCGCAGGCCCGCAAAGCCGCCGGCAGCGGGGATGTGGCCATTGCCGGCGGGGCACAGACTGCACGGCAGTACCTGTCGGCCGGGTTGATCGATGAACTCCGGCTGCATATAGCGCCCATCGTCCTGGGGGCAGGCGAGCGGCTCCTGGACGGCGTGGCCGGCCTGAACCTGGAACCCGCCGAGGTGAGCGGGACGGCGCTGGTCACACACATCCGCTACCGCCTCACCAACTGACCGGCCGCCGTCGTGCGTTCCGGAGAACCCCCGCCAATCCGTCAGCGGACGACGGCGGCGCATCACCGGATCCGTTCCGTTACGATCTGTTGATGCCTACGCTTGCCGCACCACACGTCAACTACCACCCCTCCTGGCTGGCAGCAGCCGCCGAGTTTGGCGGTACCCGGATGGATGGCGCCGGCGCCGACGGCTGGCTCCTGGCGGACCTCAAGGAAGCCGCGACGTTCCGCCGGTTTGTTGACACGCTGGCCAGGGACGCCCTGCCGGAAAGCCCCCGGCAGTCGGGCCATGTCCCTTGCACCTATCTGTGGATGGTGGATGGCGGAACGTTCCTGGGCTCGCTGGCGATCCGGCATGGGCTCAATGAATATCTGCTCAACGAGGGCGGGCACATCGGCTACAGCGTCCGGCCCTCCGCAAGGCGCCGCGGCCACGCCGCGGCAGCGCTGGCTGCCGCCCTGCCCATCGCCCGCGACCTGGGCATCACCCGGGCCCTGCTCACCTGCGATGAGGATAATGCCGGCTCGCGGGCCACGATCGAAAGGAACGGCGGCGTCTATGAGGACAGCCGCAACGGCAAGCGCCGCTACTGGATCGCCGCCGGGTAGGCATCACTCGGCAGGAACCCGGCCAGATGCACCTGTAACGAGCCTGGACGCCGTCAGCGCGGGACGGCTCTGAAGCCTCGAACCTGCATATTCTGCAACTCCGACAGCTTCGCTCTGCGGCGTTCGCCCCTATAATAAGTGCATAGTCGTGCACTCATGCACTCAAGGGGTTCTGATGTTGTCTGTTCTGCGGAATGAAACGTACCGGAGGCTGTTCGCGGCTCAAATCGTAGCGCTGGTCGGGACGGGTTTTCTGACCGTGGCCCTGGGCTTGCTCGCATACGACCTGGCCGGGAGCAATGCCGGCGCGGTGCTCGGCGTTGCATTGACAATCAAAATGCTGGCCTATGTTGGCCTGGCCCCGGTGATCAACGCCTTGGCCGTGCGGTGGCCGAAGAAGCGGGTGCTGATAGCTGCGGATCTGGTCAGGGCCGCGATGGCCTTGTGCCTGCCGTTCATTACCGACGTTTGGCAGATCTACCTTGTGATCTTCCTGCTGCAGGGCGCCTCCGCGACGTTCACCCCGGCGTTCCAGGCACTGATACCGACCATTCTGACCAAGGAGAACGAGTACACCCTGGCGCTGTCACTGTCCCGGCTGGCATATGACATGGAAGCCTTGGTCAGCCCGGCTGTTGCGGCTTTGTTGCTGACGCTGGTCAGCTACAACAACCTGTTCATCGGCACCGCCGCCGGCTTCCTGTTCTCGGCTTTGATGGTCACCGTCACGGTTCTACCCCGGTTGGCTGCCCCGACCGGACCACAGCCGTCCCTGTGGCACCGGACCACCCTTGGCACGAGGATCTTCTGCCGGGACGGTCGCCTGCGGTCGCTGTTGGCCCTGAACCTGGTCGTCGCCGCCCCCACCGCTCTGGTCCTGGTCAACACTGTAGTCTTTGTCCGCGATGTCCTGCAGCGGCCTGACACCGACCTGGCCCTGGCCCTGGCCTGCTTCGGGGTGGGGTCCATGATCGTGGCCCTGTCCGCGCCCCGGGTCCTGGCCCGGTTCGGGGACCGGTCCGTGATGCTCACCGGCGCTGCAGTCATCCCGCTGGTCCTGGCCGGCGCGTCAGCCCTGACGCTGCCGGGCGTCCCCGGCATGGGGTGGTGGCCGTTCCTGGGACTGTGGTTCCTGCTGGGGGCGGCGAACTCCACCATCCTCACGCCCTCCTCCCGGCTGCTGCGGGACGCGTCCACGGAGGAAACCCGGCCTTACGTGTTCACGGCCCAGTTCTCGCTTTCGCACGCCTGCTACATCCTCACGTATCCGCTGGCGGGGTGGGTGGGAGCCGTGGCCGGTTTAGGCTGGGCAGCGCTTGCACTGGCAATTATTGCGATGATAGGTAGCGCAGGCGCCTTCCTGTCCTGGCCAGGGCATGAGGACGCAGCAAACACGGAACCGGCGGAGAAGGAGCCAGGCATTGAATGCACACCCAGGCAGCCCGGCCGTCCCCGTTCCTGAACAACCCTCACTCGCCCACCGGGTCACCCCGGGTCCGCAGCTGTTGGAATCCGCTGCCGGCACACTGAGGATGCTCGCCGAACCGACCCGGCTGAACCTGCTCTGGCAGCTCGCCGAGGGCCCCAAAAGCGTCACCGAACTCACCGCCGCAGCCGGGGTGCCGCGGACCGTCGCCAGCCAGCACCTGGCCAAGCTCCGTCTTAGCGGGCTGGTAGATACCCGCAAAGACGGCCGACACGTCATCTACTCCCTCCACGACGGGCACCTGGTCCGGCTGATCCGGGAAACCATCAACCACGCCGATCACCGCATCACCGGTGAACCCACGCACGGCTAGGACCCGGCGGGGCTTTATGACCGCGCGGCTGCTGCGGCCAGGGTTGGTTGGACCGGTTTCTCGTCCGTTCCTTTGATCACCCAGTGGACGACACCGACTGCCAGAATGCCGATGACCGGCGTCAGGTAGGCCGCCCAAGCAGTGCCGAGCGGGGCAAAGCCGACCGAAAACGCAGCGATATCCCAGATGCCGTGCAGCGCCATCGCCCAAAGGAGGGAGCCCGTGACCCGCCGCACGATGTAGAAGCTTGTACCCGACATCGCAGCCAGCACCACTTGTCCAAGGGTGTTCGAGAGGGGAGCCCCGAGAGCGGCGTTGATGAGGTGCATGGCGCCGAAGAGGACGGAGGTGAGCAGCCACACCCAGACTTCCGGCAGTCGTGAGCGGAATGCCGTCAGCAGGAGCCCCCGCGACATCAGTTCCTCGCAGAATCCGACTGCGATCCCGAGGGCAAGCAGGGACAGGAGGAAGGAGGCATCGAACTTTGACCAGTCAGTGTTGAACAGGTTCAGCACGGCGACGAGGAGCATTAGCGCGGGGACGAAGATCGGCCACTTATGGTGCGACCGTTTCCGCTCGAACAGCGCAGGTTTCCACCACCCCAGGAACCAGGTGGTGATGGCCAGCAGTACCGCGCCGACGGCGAGGTCCAGGACCGCTCCCCGCCAGGTGAATTCCGCGGACGTGCCGATCTCGGTGTAGGCCACCCCGCTGAGTTTTGATACGGCGTAGATAACAAGGACATAACCGACGTAGATTGCCAGGCCGATCCAAGCACGAGGGGTGATGCGCATACGCTGTTGCCTTTCAGTCGGCGAAGAGGGCGCTGTCCAGGTTTCCCCTGTTAGGAGGCGGCGCTGGGCGCGTGGAGCTTTTGTGCAGACCGGTCCGAGTGCCCTTTCACAAGGAAAATCGCGACGAGTGCCAGGAGGATATAGGCCCAGTTGAAGAGCCCGGCCAGGGATATCAGACTTGCCGTTCCAGCCGTTTCCGTGGCGGCGTCGATTCCGCCGGTGGCCAGGAATGTGGTGGGATCTGTGGCTGCATGCAGCAGGATGGCCCAGGTGATCCGGCCTGTGACGCGCATGGACAGGTACATCATGGCGCCGAATCCGAAGGTGTAAACCACGGTGATTCCGACAACGAGAGGTGACATGCCGGAAATGATGTTTCCGCTGTGCAAAAGGGCGAAATACAGGGAGGACAAAACGAAGACCAGGCGCTCCCCATAACCTCCGTTCCGGAGCATGTTGACCACAATGCCCCGGGTGGCGAGTTCTTCGGTGAAACCCACGCACAGGCCGAAAAACACCATCACCAGCAGCAGCCCCACCGAGTACGCAGACCAGTTGGTGGCTGCTGCGCGCAGGAAAATGGGTACGACAACAAGAACAACCGCCACCCACATCCAGGGCCGCCCTCGAACGGGTTGCGGTCCGAAGATTTGGCCGACCCAGCCGAGTGAACGCGCAAAGAGAAACAGCAGGATCCCGGCGATGAATATCGGCAGCGCCAGAGTGAGGAAAGCGCTCAGCGGATCAGCCAGCAGGTTTTCCAGATTGATGGAACCCGAGAATACGGATGTGATCCCCAGCCCGATCAGTTCATACAGACCCCAATAGACAACGATGAAAAGAAGCGCTTTCCACCACGTTCCTTTGTTCCAGAACCGGCTCCATCCAGAACCGTCAATATGTGCAGCCAAAGTTCTACCCCCAAGTATTTTGGTCCAGCGCTTTTAGGTTTATCGAACTAATAATATGTGTCACCCAAGGCTTCACGGCTCTCGTCCAGTGCGCTGCCCGGGCCGGCCATCCTGCGGACCCTGCCCGGCGCAGGAAGACGTCCCGCGTCCCTGGATGACGCCGGGCTACGCCATATTGAGCCTTCGCGTCGTCCCGTGAACGTGCGCGACCGGAACGATTGTGGCCCCGCTGGGCGCTCCGTACTCTCAACTCAGCATCCCCCCACCGAAGGAATCCCCGATGTCTGAATCCCAGGACAAGAGTCCGCAGAGTTCCACCCGCATTGTGGCCGGCCAGTCCGCAACCCCGAAACGCCCGCTCGGCCTGAAGATCGGCATTGGCGCCGCCATCCTGGCCCTGGTAGGTGGCGGTGTCGCCGTCGCATCCGCCGTCAACGCCAACAACGGCGGCACGACCCCCGCCGGGGACAGCGCCCCCGCCGGCAACCCGGCCGCCGACCTGAAGCTGGGCTACTTCGGCAACGTCACGCACGCCCCGGCGCTGGTGGGAGTCAGCAAGGGCTTCATCGCCGAAGAGCTGGGCAGCACCAAACTCAGCACCCAGGTCTTCAACGCGGGCCCGGCCGCCATCGAGGCCCTCAACGCCGGCGCCATCGACGCCACCTACATCGGCCCCAACCCGGCCATCAACTCGTTCGTCAAGAGCCAGGGCCAGTCCATCAACATCATCGCCGGCGCTGCAGCAGGCGGCGCCCAGCTGGTGGTCCGGCCGGAGATCACCTCCGCCGCCGACCTCAAGGGCAAAACCCTGGCCACCCCGCAACTGGGCGGCACCCAGGACGTCGCACTCCGTGCCTGGCTCGTCACGCAGGGCTACAAGACCAACGTGGACGGCAGCGGCGACGTCGCCATCAACCCCACCGAAAACGCCCAGACCCTCAAACTCTTCCAGGATGGAAAGCTGGATGGCGCCTGGGTACCCGAGCCGTGGGCCTCCCGCCTCGTGCTGACCGCCGGCGCCAAGGTGCTGGTGGATGAAAAGGACCTGTGGGACGGCTCGCTGTCCGGCAAGCCCGGCGAATTCCCCACCACCATCCTGATCGTCAACCAGAAGTTCGCAGCCGACCACCCGGACACTGTAAAGGCGCTGCTAAAAGGCCACGTGAAGTCGGTTGAATGGCTGAACAAGGCTTCCGACGGCGAGAAGGCCACCGTCATCAACGCAGCCCTCAAGGAAGCTGCCGGGGCAGAGCTGAAGGCGGACGTGATCGACCGCTCGCTGAAGAACATCGTGTTCACCGTTGACCCCCTTGCCGGAACCTACCAGAAGCTCCTGGCCGACGGCGTCACCGCCGGCACCACCAAGCAGGCGGACATCAACGGCATCTTCGACCTGCGTGCCCTCAACAGCGTGTCCGGCGAGCAGACCTCAGCTGCGAAACTCGGCAAGGAGTAACACCGGCTCCAGCCAGGACGCTCTCACTAGATGCGCCATTTTGGCCAACACCCGCTCACCGTCCCCAGGAAAGTGAGCGGGCGTTGGCGATTTAAACGCATTAAGTGAGGGAACGGCCATCCAATGGGTATCGGTGAGGCAGATAGTTGATATCGAAAAACTCGCCTTCCCCAAATATATGAAGTGCTTCACAGTGGTTACAGGACCTGCACCAAACCGACCGCAGCCAGTAACCAGAAGGACTTCAACGTGGAAACTCCCCTCTCCCATCTTGCCCACCTCGAGATCACCGCCCCGGACGTCGAAGCGTCGGCACGGTTCTACGAGGAAAAGTTCGGCATGCGCATCATCGACCGCGTGGATGGCAACGTTTACCTGCGCTGCTGGGGCGACTACTACCGTTACAGCCTGGTCATCACCGAAGGCCCCGAAGCGTCCCTGGGCCGGATGGCCTGGCGCACCAACTCCCAGGCAGCCCTTGAAGCCGCAGCCCAGCGCATCGAAGCGACCGGCGTCCAGGGCACCTGGACCGCCGGCGGCCACGGCTACGGCAAGGCCTACGAATTCACCGGCCCCTACGGCCACCACATGCGCCTGTTCTACGACGTGGAAAAGTTCGTGGCCGAGCCCGGCTTCGAATCCACCTACCCGGACCGGCCCGAGCGCCGCAGCAGCCACGCCGCCGCCCCCCGTTTCCTGGACCACGTCACCGTGGCATCCTCCGATGTCCGCGGCTTCGCCAAGTGGTACAACGAGGCCCTGGGCTTCCGCGTCATGGCGTTCGTTGACCTGGACGAAGCACCCATCACCGTGTTTTCCGTGCTGACCACCAACGAAAAGTCGCACGACCTCGGCGTTGTCCTGGACACCTCCAGCCGCGCCGGCCGCGTCAACCACATCGCCTTCTGGGTGGACGCCACCGAGGACCTGCTCCGCACCGCCGACGTCATGATGGAAAACGGCACCCCGATGGAATACGGCCCCTCCATCCACGGCGTGGGTGAGCAGAACTTCCTCTATTTCCGCGACCCCTCCGGCCTGCGCGTGGAGCTCAACTCCGGCGGCTACCGCAACTACGTCCCGGACTGGGAAGCCAACACCTGGAAGCCCTCGCTCGGTTCCAACAACTTTTACAAGAACGGCGCCATGCCGCACTCCATGACTGAATCCTTCCCGCCGGCCGAGGGCTTCACTGCCACGGAGGAAGGTGCGTCCCCGGAAATGAAGGAAGCCCTCCTGAACCCGTACGCCAAGCAGGGCCGGGGCTAAGACACCATGGCTGAAACCTATGCACTCATCCGGTTCCAGGAAGCCGGCGACGCCAAGGCACGCACCGGCCTGCTGGTTGACGGCCGGGTCCTGCCGCTGGACGGGGACATCAACTCCCTGATCGAGCACTGGGACACCACCGAACCACAACTGGACTCGCTGGCGGCCTCCGCTGACGGGCACACCGGCCTGGCGCTGGCCGACGTCGAAATCCTCGCCCCGGTGGAGCCCGCGCAGGTCCTGCAGACCGGCGCGAACTACCGCAAGCACGTGATCGACCTCGCCGCAGCCCACCGCGAACCCGGCGAGGACGAGGAGGAAGTGCGCGCCAAGACCGCCGCCATGATGGACAAGCGCGCAGGCCAGGGCACGCCGTACTTCTTCATCGGGCTCCCGACGGCGATCGCGTCCGCCACGGACGACCTCACCCTGCCGTCCTACTCCACGTCCCACGACTGGGAGCTGGAACTGGCAGCAGTGATCGGAAAGACGGCATTCCGGGTCACCCCCGAGGAAGCCCTGGAGTACGTGTTCGGCTACACCATGGTCAACGACATCACCACCCGCGAATACGTCTTCCGCAAGGACATGCCCGCCATCGGCTCGGACTGGTACCGTGCCAAGAACGCGCCGGGCTTCCTGCCCACCGGGCCGCTGCTGGTGCCCGCCAAGTTCTTCGGCGACCCGCAGGACGTCCAGGTCACCCTGAAGCTCAACGGCAAAGCCATGCAGGACGAGTCCACGCAGGACATGATTTTCGGTGTCGCCAAGCTGGTCAGCGAAGCATCGCAGATCATGCCGCTGCGCCCCGGCGACCTCGTTCTGACCGGCAGCCCAGCCGGCAACGGCCAGCACTGGGGCCGCCTGCTCCAGGACGGGGACGTGATGGAAGGCACCATCACCGGCCTGGGCACCCAACTGATCCATTGCAAGGACGAACCCACAAGTGAAGGTGCCCAGTGACCACCCAGGACACAGCACCAACCGGCACCGGGGAATCAACTGATTCCCCGGTTATCCGGCGTGACGATCCGCTCGGCAGCATCCGCGCCATGGCCGCGGCCCACAACAACTGGGGCCGCTGGGGCCAGGACGACGTCCTGGGCACCCTGAACTTCATCGACGCCGCCAAGCGCGTCGAAGCCGCAGCACTGGTGAAGACCGGTGAGGCGTTCTCGCTGTCCCAGCCGTTCGACACCAACGGCCCGCAAAAGGGCTGGCGCCGCCGCACAAACCCCGTCCACACTATGACGGACACCGGGGTGGACGCCGAACGCGGCAACCAGGGTTTCCCGCACGGCTTCGGCGGCGCGGACGACGTGATCGCCATGCCGCTGCAGTGCTCCACCCAGTGGGACGGCCTGGGCCACATCTTTGACCAGGGCAAGGCCTGGAACGGCCGCGCCGCCGGGGACGTCGTCACCTCCGAAGGCGACCTGGTGACCGGCATCGAGACAGCCGCCGCCAAGATCGTCACCCGGGGCGTGCTGCTCGACGTCGGCCGGGCGCTCGGCCCCGAGCTGGGAAGGAACGACGGCGAACTGCCGGACGGCTTCGCCATCACCCCGGAACACCTCCAACGGACCATCGAGCTCCAAGGCCCCAGCTCAACCGTGGGCCAGGGCGACATCGTGGTAATCCGCACCGGACAATACACGCGGGTCCGCCGCGACGGCTGGGGCGACTACGCCGGCGGCTCTGCCCCGGGGCTGTCCTTTACCACCGCGCCCTGGCTGCACCGCTCAAAAATCGCCGGGATCGCCACCGACACCTGGGGTTTCGAGGTCCGTCCGAACGAGTTCGACGCCGCCTTCCAGCCCCTGCACCAGATCGCCATCCCCAACCTTGGCCTGTTCCTGGGCGAGATGTGGGACCCGGACGGGCTGGCCGAGGCGTGCGCGGCGGACGGCAGGTACGACTTCCTGCTCACCGCAGCCCCGCTCCCGATCACGGGGGCCGTTGGCTCGCCGGTCAACCCGATCGCGGTCCGGTAGCTTTCAGCTAAAGCAGAACAACCACCAGCAGTATCGCCGTCAATACAAAGGAGTCAGCGATGGCAGCAGTACAGAACGTCGGAATCGTTGGGGCGGGAGCCGCTGGGCTGGCCGCAGCCATCCTCCTGGCCGACGCCGGAATCCAGGTCGAAATCCTCGAAAAAGCGGACGCCCCGCAGAGCCTCGGGTCCGGCATCACCCTGCAGGGCAACGCGTTGCGGGTGCTCCGCCAGCTCGGCGTCTGGGACCAGGTGGAGGCGAAAGGTTACGGGTTCAGCACCCTGGGCCTGCGCGCCCCCGACCCCGCCGGCACCGTCATCGCCGTCCTCGAAGACATCCGTACCGGCGGCGAGGACCTTCCCGCCACCATGGGCATGTACCGCCCGGACCTCACCGCCATCCTCCGCGAACGGGCCGAACAGGCCGGTGCACGGATCAGCTACGGCAGGACCGTCACCGGAATAACGGACGACGGCGGGTCCGTCACTGTCAGCACCGCCGACGGCGGCAGCGCCACATACGATCTCCTGATTGGCGCCGACGGCCTGCACTCAGCCGTGCGCAAGGCCATCGGCATCGACGTGGAACCCCAGCCCACCGGCATGGGCATCTGGCGTGCCTTCGTGGAGCGGCCCGACGAGGTGGTCCGCACCGACCTGACCTACGGCGGCCCCTGCTTCATCGCCGGCTACTGCCCCACCGGCCCGGACACCATCTACGCCTACCTCGTGGAGAAGGCCCAGGAGCGCAAGCACGAGGACGGACCCCGCATCATGGCCGAACTCGCCGCAGCCTACGGCGGCCCGTGGAAGGAAATCCGCGCCAACCTGGACCACAGCGCACGCATCAACTACACGTGGTTCACCACCCACCTGGTGGACGGTCCCTGGAACCGCGGCCGCACCGTGATCATCGGTGACGCCGCACACAGCTGCCCGCCCACGGTGGCCCAGGGTGCCGCCATGGCGCTGGAGGACGCGGCCGTCCTCGCCGAACTGCTGATCCAGGCCGACGAGATCACCGAAACGCTCTGGAAAGAATTCACCGACCGACGCCTGGACCGGGCCACGGCAGTGGTTACCGCCTCCGTCCAGCTGGGCCAGTGGATGCTCGACGGCGTCCGCGACGCCAACGTGCCCGGCCTGATGAACTCGCTGTCCACCATGCTGAAGGAACCCGCATGAGCACCGATCCTGTTCAGGTACCTATCGTGGACGTCCACGCCCATATCCTGCTTCCGGCCCTGCAACAGCTCGTGGCCGAGGCGGACCCCGAAGGCTTCGGCGCCCAGCAGGCCCTGGAAGTCCGACGCAACGGGCCGGAGTCCATGGCCGCTTCGGGCAGGATGATCAAGGAACGCTGGCCGCAGCTGACCGACCTCGACCGCCGGCTCGCGGATATGGATGCCCAGGGCGTCGATGTGCAGCTGGTCTCGCCGTCGCCGTCGCACTTCTACTACTTCGCCGGCGGGGAACTGGCTCTGAAGCTGGCGAAAGCTGCCAACCAGGCGGTGCGGGAGTTCGTGGACCGCGCACCCGGGCGGCTCAACGGCCTGGGCCTGGTCCCGCTCCAGCACCCTGCCCTGATGGTGGCGGCCCTGGAGCATGCCGTGCTGGACAGCGGCCTGTTGGGTGTGGAGATCGGCTCGTTCGCCGCCACCCCGGAGGACCCGGAGCGCAGCACCGTGGAACTGTCCGATCCCCGGCTGGAGCCATTCTGGACCCGCGCGGCGGAGCTGGGCGCCCTGGTGTTCCTGCACCCGTTTGGCTGCTCGCTGGATGAGCGGCTGGACCGCTTCTACCTGGCCAACACGGTCTCCCAGCCGGCCGAAAATGCGGTGGCCCTGTCCCACCTGATCTTCAGCGGCGTCCTGGACCGGCACCCTGAACTCAAGGTCCTGGCAGCGCACGGCGGCGGTTACCTTCCCACCACCCTGGGCCGCTCGGACCGCGCGTGGACGCTCCGGCCCGAGGCACACGGCTGTGCCCAGCCGCCGTCGTCCTACCTGAAGAAGCTGTACTTCGACTCGCTGGTCCACAGCCCCGCTGAACTGCGGGCACTCGTGGCCGCAGCCGGTCCGGAGCAGGTGCTGCTCGGCTCGGACTACCCGTTCGACATGGGATCAGACCTCCCTGTGGACGAGGTGCAGGCCGCCGGACTTCCGGCCGACGACGAAACCCAGGTTTTGGGCGGCAACGCACGCACCCTGGGCATCACCGCGGCGGCCGCCCTGGCCGCCCGACGCGACGCTTAAGGAACACGCACATGGTCAAGATTGCCCGTTGGGATCACGACGGCGGGACGCAGTCCGGCTTTGTGGACGGCGGAAACTGCTATGCCCTGCCCGCAGGCCAGTCCGTCCAGACGCTGCTCGACGCCGGACTTGAGGAGACGCTGGCACTTGCGCGTCAGGTGGTTGGTTCCGCTGCTGCCGTTCCCCTGGCGGACGTACACCTGCTCGCCCCACTGGAGCCGGCCACCATCCGCGACTTCGTGGCGTTTGAGGAACACGTCGAAGGCGTGCGGAAGAGCATCGACGGCGTGGCCGGCGTGGTGCCCGAATGGTACGAGGCACCCACCTTCTACTTCACCAACCCGCACACGGTGACGGGCACCGGCGAGGTCATCGGTATTCCGGCAGGGTGTACGGATCTGGACTTTGAGACGGAAGTGGCCGCCGTCGTCGGACGCGTTCCGGGCAGCGACGGGCGGAACCTGGGCGCGGAGGAGGCCCACCGGCACATTTTTGGGTACACCGTCCTCAACGACTGGTCGGCGCGGGACCTGCAGCGCCGGGAAATGAAGGTCAGCCTGGGGCCCTGCAAGGGCAAGGACTTCGCCAATACGCTGGGGCCTTGGATTGTCACGGCGGACGAGCTCGAGGACGTGCATGACGCCGAGGGGTTCCTGCCCATCTCCATGGCTGTCGAAGTCAACGGTGAGGCGATCGGCCAGGACCTGCTCTCCAACATGGGCTGGCCGTTCGCGGAGCTGGTGGCTTATGCCTCGCAGGACTCGGTGGTGCGGCCCGGCGACGTGCTGGGCTCCGGCACCTGCGGCAGCGGCTGCCTCGCCGAACTTTGGGGCCGGAACGGCGCCCGGACTCCCCCACCGCTGAAAACCGGCGACGTGGTCCGGATGACGGTGGAAGGAATCGGAACCATCGAAAACACCGTCGGCACCCGGCGCGAGGCCGTGACCCGGGTTCCCGCCCGGCCCCGTCCACGCAACCGGATTGCCGCTGCGGCTCCTTCCGGAGACGCCCTGCGCTGAACAGCCCCTCCCCCATCCGGGTTTCGGCTGGTCCCGAGGACGGTCCTCAGCCGTGTTCCGCGGCAGTGCCGGCAGCCGGAGCCGCAGAGTCTGCGGCGAGGGCTTGCCGCCGACGGTAGATCTGGACCGCAATGGCGGTGGGGATCGCAGCCAAAGCGGTGATCCGCATCCAGGGCCGGTCCAGGACATGGCCGGTGAGCGCATCCAGGGAGTACGGTCCGGAGCCGCCAATAGTGAACGCGGCGGCAGCCAGGCCCAGGACGGCCGGGTACTCGAGGCCGCCCTCCTGGGCGAAGAAACCGTTCGGGGCGTGGACGCTGGCCGCTACGCCCATGGTGGTTGCGGCAGCGGCGCCCGCGGCAGGGGTGGCCAAACCCAGGGCCAAGGCAAGCCCGGCTCCTGCTTCACCAACGCCCGCAAGGACGGCGCTTGCCTTAGCGGGGCGGAAGCCCATGGCGTGCATGCCCTCACTGGTGCCTTCGACGCCTCCCCCGCCGAACCAGCCGAAGAGTTTTTGGGATCCATGAGCCACGAGCACCCCTCCCAGAGCCACCCGGAACAGGGTCTGCGCGGCGGCCGCCGCCTCAGGGCTGGTGGTTACATTGCTCATAACAGTCCTCCTTGGGTTGTTTGAGTCGCTGCACGGCTCGTTTCAGCATGAGTCTACGGCTGCGCGACCACCGCGTCACAGGAGAGCATCAGGCAGGTACCCCTCCGGCAGCAGGCACCAGCCGTGGGTCTACGGGGTATCCGCCGCGTGGATAGCCACCGGATGCGCGTTGACGGGAAAGAGCTCGTGGAGCCGGGCGCAGGAGCGCTGGACCACGGACCGCAGCCACACGTTTGCCGGGTCCTCCGCCTGGGACGGATGCCAGTACATGGCCTCCACCAGGGACGCTTCGGTCCCGCCCGAGAACTCCAGCACCGCGATGTCCGCGCCGCGCTGCGCCCGTCCGGCCAGCATCCGCGGGACAAGTGCCACAAGGTCCGTGCCTTCGACCAGGAGCGGCAGGGAGAGGAAGCCGGCCACCACGGCCGCCACCCGGCGCTGGATGCCGCGCGCTTCGAACAGCTTGTCCGCCGGCGTGCTGATGCCCTCGCCGAAATAGCCGACGGCGTGGGGCACCGCGGTCAGGTCTTCGAGGGTCAGGAGCGGCTGCTGGAGCAGCGGGTTGCCGGCGTCGGCCACGGCCACAAAGCTGTCACGGAAAAGCTGTTTGCTGGCTCCCTGCATCTGGTATCCCGTGGGCCCCACCAGCAGGTCGATCCTGGAGTAGTCGGCCATCTGGCCCTGGATCCCGGAGCCGGCGGTGGGGACGAAATCCACGGAAACGCCCGGTGCTTCTTCCCGCAGTATCCCGCGCAGCGGTCCGACGATGAGCGCCGCAGCGTAGTCGGAGGCGGCGATGATGAACTCCCGCTCACTGGTGGCGGCGTCGAACCCGGACCGCACGCGCGTGGCCCGCTGGATGTGAAGCATGGCTTCATCAACCAGCGGGACCAACGACTGGGCAAAAGGCGTGAGGTCGTAGGTGCGGCCGTTTCGGACCAGCAGTTCGTCGTCGAAATGGCGCCGGAGCCTGGCCATCGCCGCGCTGGTGGCCGGCTGGCTGAGCTGGAGCCGCTCCGCCGCCCGGGAGATGTTGCGTAGTTCCAGGAGGACCTGAAGTTGGGGCAGCAGGTTCAGGTCCAGGTTCTTCATACCCACAGGTTATCCGTGCCCGGAGTTCCGCCCTTCCAAGGCCGGCTACTGGCTGACCGGCACCAGGCGCGGTCCCCGGACCAGGACGGCGAGGAGGGCCACCGCGCATGCGATGCCCAAGGCGCCCAGGGCAAACCCGAGGCTGCCCAACCCCGCCGCGGCCGCGCCGAGGACGATGGGAGTCAGGAACTGGCCGATGAACAAGGTTCCGGTCCAGATGCCGGTGCCGCGGCCGCGCTGCTGGTATTCGAGTCCGTTCACGGCCCAGGTCAGGAGGGTGGGCAGCAGGACACCGGTTCCCGCGCTGGCTATGACGGCCCCGGCAATGGCCAGCGGAACATTCCCGGCAACGGAAACGAGTGAAAGTCCCACGGCGGCCAGACCGAAGGCGAGCGCCAGCAGGTTCTTCGTGCCCAGCTTCACCAGGAAGCGGAAGGAGATGGCGCCCGCTGCGGTGGCGAGGGATGCGATGGCTGCGGCGAGCCCGATGAGTGCCGCGTCGGCAACGCCGAGGCCGGTGATGACATACGGCAGGTGCACGATGAGGGCGTAGAACACGATGCCCCCGAACAGCGTGACCGCGGCCGGGGCGCCGATCTGCCGCCAGGGCACCGGGGTGCGCACCGCCGTCGTGCGCTGGCTCCTTGCCGGTTCCCACAGCTTAAAGATCATGGGGATAACGATCACGGCGCTGGCCGCGTAGAGCCAGAACGGCGTCCGCCAGCTGATGCTGCCCAGGGCACCGCCAAGGGCAAAAAATGCCGTGGCGGCGAGCGCGCTCACCATCGTTTGCAGGCCCAGGTACTTGTTCCGCTGTTCGCCCTGGTAGTAGTCGGTGAGGAGAGTGGTGCAGCAGGTCATGATCGCAGCCTCCGCGATGCCAACGCCGACACGGGACACTGCGATGGACTCCAGGCTGGTGAGCCACAGCGGCGCCGTCCCGAAGGCGGCATAGGCCAGCATGGCGACAACCAGGAGCTGCTTCCGGCCCACCCTGTCAGCAACATAGCCGGCCAGTGGCGAGAAGAGGGCCACAAACAGTGCCGGCAGTGTCAGGGTGAGCGGTACCAGGATGGCCACGCCTGGTGTGCCCGCAAACACCTGGCTGAGCGTCGGCAGGATGGGCGCGAGCAGGACGGCGCCCAGCACCGGCATGCAGCTGCCGGCAACCAGCAGGGCCGCCTGGAACCGCCCGGCCCGGTGCGTCACCCCGGGGTTGCGCGTCCCGGCCCTGGCGGTACCCGCAAGCTGAATATTCTCCATTGAATTTTCCTTAGCCTCTTGATGGTCACGGAGGGGACGGCACCGCTGGGGCACCGAAGAGTGACTTCCCTCACTGTGACAACACCGGGGCCAGCGCGGAATCATGGATTTGGGATAGCTGGTATCCACGGGACGGATGGGCGCCGGCCTAACCCTCCCCCGACGCCCCGTTCAGCTCGGCGCGCGTGGGCGGGTTGGCGCCGGGCCGGGACACGGTGACGGCTGCGGCGCGGGCGGCGTGAGCCAGGAGCTCGCGCAGGCCCTCGGCGGAAAGCGCCCGGAGCACGTCACGGTTCTGCGCCCCGTCCAGCCCCCGGTCCACCAGGCCTGACAGCAAAGCGGCCATAAAGGAATCCCCGGCACCCACGGTGTCAGCCACAGTCACGGAAGGGGCCGGGTACTCGGCAACGCCGGCGGCAGTGATGCCCCACGGGCCGTCGGCGCCACGGGTCACCACCACCATCGCCGGCCCTTCGGAGCCGCCCAGCGCCAGCCAGTGCCGCGCCGATTCAAGCACGTCCCGGCCCGGATACAGCCACGCCAGGTCCTCATCCGAGGCCTTGACCACGTCGGCGAGCGCGGCGAACTTCTCGGCCTGGCCGCGCGCATAGTCCACATCGGTGATGATGCTGGGGCGGCAGTTGGGATCGAAGCTGATGGTGGCGGACGGGTGCGCGAACTCGACGGCGGCCAGCACGTCAGCGGCGCCGGGAGCCAGCATGGTGGCGATGGATCCGGTGTGCAGGAGCGTGGTGCCCTGCAGCATAAAGGCGATCCTGTCGGCCAGGCCGGGGAGCTCCCAGGCGAGGTCGAACGTGTAGGTGGCGGCGCCGTCGTCGTCAATCAACGCGGTGGCCACGCTGGTGGGCAGGCCGTCGGGCCCCTGCGGCAGCATCACCGAGCTGGCGCGCAGGTGCGCGGCCACGGAGTCGCCGTACGCGTCCCGGCCGTACCGGCCGATGAACTGCACCGGGTGGTCCAGGCGGGCCAGGCCCACCGCAACATTGAGCGGGCTGCCGCCCACGTGGGCTTCGATTCCGGAGGCGCGCTGGACAACGTCAACAAGGCCTTCGCCGATAACTGTGAGCATGGACATACTCTGCCAGAGAAGTGGGCCCGGCAGCAGTTCGTTTCACTCCGGTCAGCGCAGCAGCCCCTGGAGCAGTCCCCGGCACCTGGCATACGCCGCGGCCCCCGGGTCGATCAGCGAAAAGTGGTCTCCCGGCACCATCACCAAATGGGCGGGCTGGTGCCCCGCCTGGGCCGCGTCCGTGTAACTGGTGGACATGGCGAGCGGGACGGTGGTGTCGTCCACCGCGTGGACGGCGTACACGGGAACGTCCAACGGCAGGGCATTCATGGGATCCGCGGCCCGGTACCGGTCCGGGAAGTCCGACGACGGCCCACCCAGCAGGTTGGCCACCGCCCCGTCGCTGAGATTCAGTTTCTCCGCCTCGGCGAGGTTCAGGACGCCGGACTGGCTCACCACACCTGCGAGCCGGACGGCGTCGGGCCCGCTGCCCAGCCCGTCCGGCTCCGGGGCGGGACCGTACCCGGCCAACCGGGAACGCCCCGCCGCCCACACCGCCAGGTGCCCGCCGGCTGAATGGCCCAGCGCCACCACGTTGGCCAGGTCAAGGCCGTGTTCCCCGGCCAGTCCGCGAAGCCTGTCGATGCCGGCCAGGACGTCCTGGAAGGTTTCCGGCCAGCCGCCGCCGTTGCCCGCGCGGCGGTATTCCAGGTTCCAGGCTGCCATGCCGTGGGCGGCAAGGTCCCTGGCCAGCGGCTCGCCCAGCTCGGCACCGTACTGTGCGCGCCAGTAGCCGCCGTGAATTACCACCACCACGCCCTGGCTGGTCCTGTTGGCGGGGCTTTCCGGAAGGAACAGCTCGCCCCACTGGCTGGGATCGTCGCCGTAGGTGTAGCGGTGCCGCTGAACAGTGATGTCTTCGATGGGGTCCCCCGTGGATGGTTGCGTGGTCGACGTCCGCCCGGCGCCAGGCTCCGAAGCCGGGCTGCAGGCTGCCAGCGCGGCCGCGGCAACTGAGGCCAGGAGCGCTCGACGCCTGAAGCCAGTCATGTTCCGACACTATCGCGGGTGCAACGGGGGAACGTCCCAGGCCCCGGATGCCGCCCGGTCCGGGCGCGCATCCATGCCAGTCAAATGTGATGCAGGCGTTATCTCCGAAGGGTGTTACACGAGTGACGGATGGGGCTACTGTCGTAACAAGGTGCATATCGGGCTACGAGCGAACCGTCAAGGGGCGTCCGAAACTGCACCTCACTGCATGGCAGCAACGGTGCTGTTTATAAGGGGGCATGTATGTGGGAGAAGCCAGGGGCCGGCCAGGTCCGCACGGGACGGGTGTCTGCACTGCTCGGCCGTATTGGCGGCCGCGGCGGTGCACTCCGTCCGCACTACAAGGTGGGCGAGGTGCTGATCGGGGATGATCCGTTTACGGGCCGGCGGCACGGCCGGCTGGCCGTTGTGAACAGGAACTCCGTGGGACTGGAAGTCCAGAACCGGATCTACTTCTACGACCACCGCCAGGTCCGGCGGCCCGGCTAAGCCCCCGCGCCCCGGAAGGCCTAGGAATCCTGCCGGAGCCGTGCTTCCACGTCCGCCGCGGAAGGGTAGGCCGCCTGGGTGCCCTTGGCCGTGGTGGCCAGCGCGGCCGCCACCGAGGCGAACGCCGCGGCCTCGGCGAGCGCATCGCCCGCGGCAAGCCGGACAGCGACGGCACCGGTAAATGCGTCCCCGGCGCCGGTGGTGTCGACGGCCTTAACGGCGGTGGGGGCAACCCGGGTCACCGCCGGCGGTTCGGCCAGGGAATCCAGCACCAAGGAGCCTGCCCCGCCGAGGGTCAGCAGGACACGGCGCACACCGTGGTCCGCAAAGCGCAGCCGGACGTCCTGCCACTCGGACAGCGGCGCCTCAGGGCCGGGCATGCCGGCGCCGCCCAGGAACAGCGCAGCCTCGTGCGCGTTCACCAGCAGTACATCGGTCAGCCCGGCCAGGGCTGCGGGGATCTGCGCATACGGCGAGAGGTTCAGGAGCACTGTTGCACCGGCGTCGTGCGCTGCCTGCGCGGCGGCCGTCACGGTCTGCAGCTGCACCTCAAGGCAAAGGCTCACGACGGCGGCACCCGCCATGGCGTCCGACGCGCCTGCCACGTCGGCCGGCACCAGCGTCCCGTTGGCGCCGGCGGAAATGATGATGTTGTTCTCGCCGCCGGCGTCCACCGCGATGACGGCCACGCCGGTGGGCTCCTGCGACATGCGGACATGCCGCACGTCCACGCCTGCGCCCGCGACGGACTCCCGGAGCATGGCGCCGTTGGCGTCGTCCCCCACAGCCCCCACCAGCGAGACGGTACCGCCCAGCCGGCCGGCAGCCACGGCCTGGTTGGCGCTTTTGCCGCCGGGATTCACGGCGAATCCGTTTCCGTGGACGGTCTCCCCGGGGGCCGGCAGCCGTTCGCAGTAGATGGTCAGGTCCGCGTTCAGGGAACCGACGACGACGATCCGGCCGGGGGCCTGCACTGCGGAACTCATTCGGCCACCTCAGCCTCAACGGGCTTGGGAATCAGCAGCGAGGCACCAAACGCGGCGACGGTCAGCGCCAGGCCCACCAGCACAACGGTGAGGTAGGACGCCTTCGCGTCCGCCAGGCCGGCGGTGGCCACCAAAACAGCGGGCAGGACCAGGAAGCTGAGCCCGGCGCCGAGGTTGAAGGCTCCGGCGTTCATGCCGGGAAGGAACCCGGGGTTGCCTGCCGGGGAGAGGACCACACCAAGACCGTTGAGCATGATGTTGACCGTACCGGCGTACATGATGCCCAGCAACACCGTGCCCGCAACCATCATGGGCAGGCTGCCCAGGCCCAGGAAAGCGATGATGGCCAGCGCCGCCACACTGCCCAGCAGCCCGATCCGGAGCACCTTGGTGTAGCCCAGGACGGGGGCCAGCCGGCCGCTGAGCGGACCCACCAGCCAGCCCAGCAGGGCGTACGGGGTGAGGATCAGCAGCGACATTTCGGTGGGGCCCACGCCGAAGCCCGGCCCGGCGGCCTGCACATAGGCGGGGACAATGCCGTTGATCACGGCGAAGATGCCGGTCATGGTGAGGGTGGTGGTCAGCAGCGGCGCCCAGGTGGAGCGCTGGCGCAGGTGCACCGTCTCCACCATGGGCTGGCTGGTCCGCTGTTCCGTCCGCCAGAAGGCATAAAACGCCGCGGCGGAGACCAGCACCAGGCACAGGCTCAGCACCAGCGTGCCGGCGGAGAAGGCGCCCACCAGTTTGGCACCCTCGTTAAGGGCTGTGAGCAGCGCGCCCACGGCCACCACAATGAAGAACACACCCAGCCAGTCCATCCGGGTGCCGGCCGCGGGCTTGCTTTCGGTGGCCAGGAAGGCGATCAGTGCGGTGGCCGCCAGGGCCAGGACCACCATCAGCCAGAAGATGCTGCGGAAGCCGAAGTGCTCGGCGAAGTAGCCGCCCACAAACGAGTCCACGTCGGCCACGCCGCCGTTGACGGCCGTGATCAGTCCCATCAGGGTGCCGTATTTACGCGGGTTGCTGACGGCCGAACGCAGCATGATCAGGCAGAGCGGCACGGTGGGTCCGCTGATGCCCTGGATGATGCGGCCCACAAAAAGCCAGGTGACGTCCGGGGCCAGGGCGGCGATGACGGACCCTGCGGCCATCAGCACCATCATGCCCACCAGGACCTTCTTCCGGCCGATGATGTCAGAGAGCCGCGGCAGGAACAGGGAGAACAGGGCGGCGGCGGTGAAGAACCAGGTCTGGGACAGGCCGATGACTGCCTGGTTGGTGTTGAGCTCCTCGCCCATGGTCACCAGGGCGGGGCTGAGCATGGAGGCGTTGAGCTGGAAGGCCACGCAGGCGGCCAGCAGGGCTGTCATCAGGGCGGCGATGTTGCCGCGGCCCGTGACGGGGGCGGTAAGGGTGGCAGACATTTACTTTCCCCCTGCGGTGGCGAGGTCCGCGGTGGACTGGCTGCCGCCGTCGTGCGGGTCCCCGATCCGGACCAGCGCATCGGTGACCAGGTCCCAGAACCTTGCGTGGTCCAGGTCCACGGCCACGCTGGTGGTGCAGTCCGCCGGCGCGGGGGCACGGAAGTCCGCCACGGTCATGCCCAGGGTGAGTGCGCCCTGGAGTTCGATGTTGACCGGGACCTTGCGGGTGGTGACGATGCTGGGGTCGATCACGTAGGCCACGGCGCAGGGATCGTGGACCGGCGGGAAGTCGAAGCCCTGGGCGTCCTTGTAGGTGGCGGCGAAGAAGTCCATCAGTTCACGGACAAAGCGGGCCGGACCCGTGCCGATGGCGTCGATCCGCTCCACGACGTCCGTGGTGGCCAGGGCCTGGTGCGTGAGGTCCAGCCCCACCATCACCACGGGCCACTTCTCGTTGAACACAATGTGCGCGGCTTCTGGGTCGATGATGATGTTGAACTCGGCCACGGCGCTCCAGTTGCCCACGTGGTAGCCGCCGCCCATCAGGACAACCTCCTTGACGCGCTCTACGATGCGGGGTTCCTTGCGGGCCGCCATGGCGATGTTGGTCAGGCCGGCGGTGGGGACCAGGGTGACGGTGCCCGGCTCGTGTGCCATGACGGTGTCAATGATGAGGTCGACGGCGTGGCGCGGGTCCAGTTCGATGGTGGACTCCGGGAGGGCGGGGCCGTCCATGCCGGATTCGCCGTGGATGTCCGGCGCGGTTTCGATGCTGCGGACCAGGGGACGGTCGCAGCCGGCGGCGAAAGGCACGCCGGTGACGCCCGCAATGGTGCCCACGGCGAGGGCGTTGCGGGTGACCTTTGCCAGGGTCTGGTTGCCCACCACGGTGGTCACGGCCAGCAGGTCGATGGCCGGGCTGCCTTGCGCCAGCAGCAGGGCCACCGCATCGTCATGGCCGGGGTCGCAGTCCAGGATGATTTTCCGGGGGGCGGTGGGCTGGGGGTTGGGTTCCACGATCGTTCTCCACGTCATTGGGGCCTGCCGGGGCAGGGTACTGAAGCATTCCAGAAGCGATCATGACACCTGCCTCCGGTTTACGTCAAACGCTTAACGCTGGCCTGTGCGGCATGCGCGTCAAACGCTTGATGCATTGCGGTGGCTGGCGGGGGCTGTTGCCGACTACGATCGAGGGATGGATTCGGCAGAGCAGGTGCAGCAACCCGCGCGGCCGCGCCGGATCACTGCCGCCATGGTGGCGGAGCGGGCGGGCGTTTCGGTGGCCACGGTGTCGCTGGTGGCCAACGGCAAAACCGCAGGCCGGGTTTCCGGGGACAACATCACCCGGGTCCGCGAGGCCATCTCCGAGCTGGGCTATGTGGTGGACGGGATCGGCAGTTCGCTGGCCAGGGGTGTCAGCTCGATCGTGATCCTGGTGGCCCCTGACATCTCCAACCCGTTCTTTGCAAAGGTGATCAGCGGCGTCCGCGAGTCCCTCGGCCCGGACTACCAGCTGCTGCTTTCGGTGACGGACTCGGGACAGTTCCCCAAGGCCGACGACGTGCGGCGGCTGATGTCGCTGCGTCCGGCCGGGCTCCTGGTGGACGCACCCAACGCGGACTTCCTGGCGGACCTGTCTGCTGCCGGCCCGTTGGTGCTGCTGGACGCACCGGGCCTGGCGGAGTTCGCACCGGCCGTGAACCTTGACGTGGCCCACGGCGCCCGGCAGCTTGCTGCCCACCTGGCCGCCCAGGGCCACCGGACCGTGGCCTACGTGGACAGCGTGACCGGCACCGACACATTCGCCGTGCGGCGTGGTGCGTTCCTCACCGAGGCCGCCGCGCTGGGCATCACCACCCCTGCGGACGGCATCATCGCCACCACCATCGACGTCGGCGCTGCCGCGGCCGCTTTCGCCACCTCGTGGACGCAGTGGCGGCGGGAGGGGGTGACCGCCGTCGTCTGCGGAACCGATACCCATGCCTACGGCGTGCTGCAGGAGGCGCGCGTGGCCGGGGTGGACATCCCCGGCGAGCTGGCCGTGGCGGGTTTTGACGACCTGCCCTACTCGGCCACCAGCAATCCCGGCCTGACCAGCGTCCATCTGCCCGCCGCGCCCCTTGGACTGGAAGCCGGCGCGCAGCTGCGCCGGCTGATGCAGGGTGAGGCCCTGGTGCAGTCCGAGGTGACGCTGGAGAGCTCCCTGGTGGTGCGTGGTTCCACGTCCGCTGCCGCGGATTAACTGCACGCCGCGGCGGCGCCTTGGGATGTCACAGCCCCGCCGTAAGCTAAGACCATGCCGAGTAACTGGGAAAGCCTGGACGCCACGCTCCGCGAATCCGTGGAACAGAACGTGGAGATCTACACGCGCGTCCGGCCGGCCCTGAAACTGGTCACCAGGGATGTCCTGCTGACCCTCCGCGACATGCTCAAGGACACGGACGTCACACCGCTGTTCGTCACCGGGCGGACCAAAACGGTGGCGTCGTTCCGGGAGAAGATCTCGCGGATTGAGGAGCCGCTGGAGCCTGGCGGCCCGCCCGTCCTGAAGTTCCCGGACCCGTTCCGCACCCTGAACGACATGGTGGGCATCCGGGTGATCACCAAGCTGCCGGCGGAGAATGCCGCGGTGGCCAACCTGATCAAGCGCCAGCGCCAGCTGTTTGATTGCCGCGGCGACCGGGAAAAGGACATCGGCTCCATTGAGTCCGGCACCTACGGCTATTCCAGCCGGCACCTGATCCTGCGGACCATCCAGAACGAGTCCGTCAAGGAATACCAGCAGGCATTCAACCCGGAAGCCCAGCCCAACGGCAGCTACTTCTTCGAATGCCAAATCCGCACCGTCTTCGCCCACGCCTGGAGCGAGATCGAGCACGACATCCGCTTCAAGGCGGAGGATCCTCGCGCGTGGACGCCGCAGTTCGACCGGCAGTTCACGGCCACGGCAGCCATGCTGGAAACCGTGGAGACAGCGTTCTCGGAGCTCAACGAGAGCTACGAGCAGGTCCGCAGCTTCTGGGACCTGGAGGGCGAAGGGGCTGCCCCGCTGACGCCGAACCGGATCCGCGACGTGTGGCGTACGCTGTTGCCGCACGTGGACCGCAAGGTGGACGACGACTGGGGCTGGGCCGCCGAACTGATGGCAGCGCACGGGCTCAACCAGACTGTCCAGCTGGCCGGGCTGCTGAGCGCCAACCGGATCACCGAGGTCCGCAAAGCCCTTGACCACCGCTACTCCCCGGGTCCGGACCGGCTGCTGGATGACCTGCTGCTTTGGCAGTACGGCACCAAGCACATCGACCTCACCGCGGAATCACCGGACACCATCCCCCACCCCCGGCGCGACAGCCTCCAGCGCCGGCTCAAGCAGATCGAACGGTACCGGCTCACGCAGGCCTAGAAACCTGCGGGCGCCGCCCCGGGACCCACCGGCATCCTCCGGATCAAGGCCGCATGCCGCCCGTCCATGCGGGCGTGCGGGTGCGTCCGCGCGCGCCGATGCGTTCAGTGCGATGCGCGGGCACGAAAAAACTCTGGACACCCACCCGGTCCTGCCCTACACTTCACTGATATATCTCTATAGGTAATTTAAACATATCAATTCTCGCCGCATCGCCGGTCGGACTGCCGGTACGCACCCACGAAGTGCAAGTCGTCGACGGCAACACCAAGGTCACCGCACCGGACGAGGCCCCCAACCTCCCGTCCGCGCCCACCTCCGAGGGCCTGCCTGACCGCACGCCCATGCCTCTCCGAGCAAAAGGACCCGCTCATGGCTTTTGATAGTGACTTAAAATCCCATCCGCCCGAGGAGTTTCCGGCCGATAACACGCCGGCAAAATCCTCCCGCCGCGAAGAACGCGAAATTTCCCGCACAACCCCGCCGGCAGTTGCTGTCTCCAGCGAAGCAGACACCAACCCCGCTGTCCTCGACCCGGAGGAAGTCGCGACCACCCTGCCGGAAGCCGGCGAGCACGCGCAGATCATGGA